>NZ_JACJDS010000063.1:0-10500 GCF_014163635.1 Pseudoalteromonas sp. SR44-8 | reverse complement strand
CTAAATAAAGCGCTAACTGCGTTATAATTTTTTCAAGTAGAACAACTACATGTCAAAATTTACGCCTTGTTATCACTGTATTTATCTGTCGCTATAAATGGTCAGTAACTTAACACGATTGGTATCACTTTCTAGAACCTAGCTTTAATTGCGCGGGGTAAACCCGCGACTATGTCTGGTAGCAGCGAGTTTACCTCGCGACAATAACCTAGGCATTTACAACAATATAATCAGCAGGCATAAAAAAAAGCGCCAATTGGCGCTTTTTCTACATTTACATAAAGGCTGATATTAAAGACCAGCTGCTGCGCGAAGTGCGTCTGCTTTATCTGTGCGTTCCCAAGGGAATTCATCACGACCAAAATGCCCGTAAGCTGCAGTTGGTAAATAAATTGGGCGCTCAAGATCAAGCATTTTAATTAAGCCATATGGACGTAAGTCAAAGTGTTCGCGAATCAATTCAATTAAACGTGATTCTTCAAGCTTGCTGGTACCAAATGTTTCAACACTTATTGACGTTGGCTCTGCAACACCGATTGCGTAAGAAACTTGTAGCTCACATTTGTCAGCAAGGCCGGCAGCAACGATGTTTTTAGCAACGTAACGTGCAGCGTACGCAGCTGAACGGTCAACTTTTGATGGATCTTTACCAGAGAATGCACCGCCACCGTGACGAGCCATGCCGCCATAGGTATCAACGATAATTTTACGACCAGTAAGACCACAGTCACCCATTGGGCCACCGATTACAAAACGGCCAGTCGGGTTAATGAAAAACTTAGTTGCACTAGTGATAAGCTCAGCAGGAAGTACTGGCTTGATGATTGTTTCCATCACAGCTTCTACTAAATCTTTTTGTGAAATGTCCTCACTGTGTTGAGTAGAAAGTACCACTGCGTCAATACCTACTGGCTTGCCGTTTTCATATGCAAAAGTAACTTGTGATTTTGCATCAGGACGTAACCAGTTAAGCTCGCCGCTTTTACGTACTTGCGCTTGACGCTGCACTAAACGGTGTGAGTAAGTGATTGGTGCAGGCATTAATACTTCAGTTTCGTTACATGCGTAACCAAACATTAGGCCTTGGTCGCCAGCGCCTTGTTCTTCTGGGCTAGTACGGTCAACACCTTGGTTGATGTCAGGAGACTGCTTACCAATCGTGTTTAAAATTGCACACGAGTCTGCATCAAAACCCATATCAGAATGAGTGTAGCCAATTTCACGTACAGTTTTACGTGTGATTTCTTCGATATCAACCCATGCGCTAGTAGTGATTTCACCACCAACCATAACCATACCAGTCTTTACGTAAGTTTCACACGCAACACGGGCATGAGAATCTTGTTCTAAGATGGCATCTAGTACCGCGTCAGAGATTTGGTCTGCGATTTTATCCGGATGACCTTCAGAAACAGATTCAGAAGTAAATAAATGTTTTGCCATTGTCTTTGCTCACAAATATTGCGCTTCACAAACGTCGGTAAGAGCGCTAAAAAATTTAGGGGCGTATTTTATCTAAAACAACGATAGTTGCATAGTTTTTTTACGCCTAGACGTCTAAATAAAATTACTAATAACTTTTTGTTCTTAAAAAAAATTCATAATGCCCAATTTAATCAGGTTTTTAATTGCATACAGCCCCTACAATAAGTAAGAATGGATCTTCAAATGAATACACACAATAACCAGCGCAAATACAGTAAAGGTAGGAGAATCCATGCCGTCTCGCAAAGAACTTGCAAATGCTATTCGCGTCTTATCAATGGACGCAGTACAAAAGGCCAAATCAGGCCACCCTGGAGCCCCTATGGGCATGGCTGATATCGCAGAAGTACTATGGCGCGATTATCTAAACCACAATCCAACAAATCCAGAGTGGGTAGATAGAGATCGATTTATACTTTCCAATGGCCACGGTTCAATGCTTATTTATTCTCTATTGCATTTAAGTGGTTATGATTTACCAATTGAGGAAATTAAAAACTTCCGTCAAATGCATTCAAAAACACCTGGCCATCCAGAATATGGGTATGCGCCAGGTATTGAGACTACTACGGGCCCACTTGGTCAAGGGATCACTAACGCGGTAGGTATTGCGATTGCTGAAAAAGCATTAGCCGCGCAATTTAACCGCGAAGGTCACGATATTGTTGATCACCACACATATACTTTCTTAGGCGATGGTTGCTTAATGGAAGGTATTTCTCATGAAGCATGTTCACTTGCCGGCACATTAGGCCTAGGTAAGCTTATTGCATTTTGGGATGACAACGGTATTTCAATTGATGGTGAAGTTGAAGGTTGGTTTAGCGACGATACACCTGCACGCTTTAAAGCCTACGGTTGGCATGTAGTAAGTGACGTTGATGGCCATGACTCAGACGCTATCCGCGCAGCTATCGAAGAAGCACGCAGCATCACCGACAAACCAACACTAATTTGTTGTAAAACAGTTATCGGTTATGGTTCACCAAATAAATCAGGTAGCCATGATTGTCACGGCGCACCACTAGGTGAAGACGAAATCAAAGCAGCACGCGAGTTCCTTGGTTGGACTGGTGAAGCATTTGAAATCCCAGCTGATATTTATGCACAATGGGATGGCAAAGAAAAGGGTAAACAACTTGAAGCTAACTGGGATGAAAAATTTGCCGCGTACTCCGCTGCACACCCAGAACTAGCCGCTGAATTTAAACGCCGTACTAGTAGTGAGTTGCCAGCAGATTGGGCTGAAAAATCACAAGCATATATTGAGCAACTAGACGCAAATCCAGCAAACCCAGCATCACGTAAGGCATCGCAAGACGCACTGAATGCATTTGGTCCATTACTGCCTGAATTTATGGGCGGCTCAGCTGATTTAGCCGGTTCTAACCTGACTCTTTGGAAAGGCTCTAAAGGCTTAACACGCGATGATGCCAGCGGTAACTACATCTATTACGGTGTGCGTGAGTTTGGGATGTCGGCGATTATGAATGGTATTGCATTGCATAAAGGTTTTATTCCTTACGGCGCAACTTTCCTAATGTTTATGGAATATGCACGTAATGCTGTTCGTATGGCTGCACTTATGAAAGTGCCAAGCATTTTTGTATACACCCACGATTCAATCGGTTTAGGTGAAGATGGTCCAACTCACCAACCAGTAGAGCAAATTGCTAGCATGCGTTTAACGCCAAACTTAGTTAACTGGCGCCCGTGTGACCAAGTTGAGTCTGCGATTGCATGGCAACAAGCGATTGAACGCCAAGATGGTCCAACATCACTTATCTTTACTCGCCAAGGCCTTGAGCAACAAACTCGCTCAGCGCAGCAATTAAGCGACGTGAAAAAAGGTGGTTATGTGCTGAGCTGTGACGGCGAGCCTGAGCTTATCTTAATCGCAACTGGCTCTGAGGTGCAATTAGCACAAGATTCAGCCGCTGAACTGCGTAAGCAAGGTAAAAAAGTACGTGTTGTCTCTATGCCATCGACTGATGTATTTGATGCACAAGACGCTGCTTATAAAGAAAGTGTACTACCAGCTGCAGTTTCACGCCGCGTAGCCGTAGAAGCAGGTATTGCTGACTACTGGTATAAATACGTAGGTTTAAACGGCGCTGTAGTAGGTATGACCACCTTTGGTGAGTCAGCACCAGCTAATGAGCTGTTTGAGCACTTTGGCTTCACGGTAGAAAACATCGTAAACAAAGCAAACGAATTGTTTTAACCTTAAAGGTTAAAATGTAAAAAGCCCGCACTGTGTTAAACGCAGTGCGGGCTTTTTTATACAGAGCTGTAAGCTTTAAGCCGTCAGCTATGAGATGCCCATGAGTATTTTTCACATCACTACACTTGCATGCTATGCGTCCTTAAGGCAATGTGGTCGCAGTTAAATTATAAATCAAAGAACAGGAGTGAGGATGTCTCAGTTTGATAATGTAAGTGTTGTTAAAACAGCGAACGTATATTTTGACGGTAAAGTATCAAGTCGTACCGTGGTTTTTGCTGATGGCAGCACTAAAACGTTAGGTTTTATGCAACCGGGTGAGTTTGAATTTGCTACGAGCAAAAAAGAATTGATGGAATTAAACGGCGGCCAGTGGGATGTATTACTCCCTGGTGAGACGAAATGGCAAACGATGTCAGCAGGGGAGTCTTTTAACGTTGATGCTAACGTTACCTTTCAAGTAAAAGTGACTGACTTTGCTGATTACTGTTGTTCGTATACTTAATATACAAATTAAGTGACACGCTGAAAGCCCGCCATGCGCGGGCTTTTGCATATTTAATGTGACTAAATTGATCTACATCAGCTGTAATAACAAATAAATTTCATATTTATGCTTTTCTGCCTTGTGTTAATCTAAATAGCCCCCAATACTAGTTATGAGGTAACATAAAAAAGGATACCCTATGAAAATTAATCTTTCTGGTCACCATGTTGACGTTACTGACTCTATTAGAGAGCACATCAACGAAAAATTTTCAAAAATTGCGAGTCATTTTCCATCTCTGATCGCACTAGATATCATTCTTTCAAAAGAGCATCATAAGCTCCAAGCAGAAATCAGTACCATATACGAAGGCGCGCGTTTATCCGTTAAAGGTGAGAACGAAGTTCTTTATCCAGCTATTGCAAACGCGGCTAAAAAACTCGATGCAGCACTAAAGCATCGTAAAGGCCAAATTAAAGCCAATTTACATGAAAAACCGGTGAGCACTACACCTGAAATTGCTCATGAAATTATTCAAGAAATGGACCTACGTTAAATAATAAAGACGCTAGATCTTAGGCAACTAGGATCTAGCGATTTACATCTAAAGGACTAGTCCTCTAAACCTCCGCTTTACTCTTTATTTCTTAATTAAAACGCTGTAACTTGCTTATTATTAACCATAAGTAATAAGTACACAGATGCAGTCAGCAGTATCAATTTGGCAAACTCGTTTAAACGCACTAGGTCCAGGTATTTTAATGGCGACTGCTGCAATTGGAGGCTCACATTTAGTGGCATCAACGCAAGCAGGGGCTATTTTTGGCTGGCAGCTATTTTGGTTAATCCTCGTTGTTAACGTGCTTAAGTATCCGTTTTTCCGCTTTGGTATCGAGTACACGCTAGCCACAAAAAAAAGCTTAGTTGAAGGCTATCAAAGTAAAGGCCCATGGTTTTTTTATAGTTTTATTGGGTTAAATATTATTGCTGCGGTGGTCAATACCGCTGGTGTGCTGCTATTAACGGCCAGTCTATTACACTACGCTTTACCCATTGCTATTTCAGTGACTTTACTGTGTTGGTTGATCCTCGCCGTTTGCTTAGTCATTTTATTACTCGGGCACTTTAAAGCACTCGATAACGTCGCAAAGGCTATTATGGGGCTACTTACACTAGCAACAGTCATTGCCCTAGCTATTGCATTTAGTAACGGCCCAATGGCACCTGCTGATTACGTTGGCCCATCTCCCTATGAACTTGCTATGCTGGGTTTTATGGTGGCATTGATGGGTTGGATGCCTGCACCGATTGAAATCTCAGCATTAAGCTCATTGTGGCTTAAAGAAAAGCAAAGTCAGCAAAGCGTGACTAAGGCTCAGGGGTTGTTTGATTTTAATTTAGGTTATTGGTTAACCGCAGGGCTGGCATTAGTATTCTTTTCACTTGGTGTGCTAGTGCAATATGGGCAAAGCGCGAATATAGAGCTCGGCGGCGTGGCATTTGCTAAACAGCTTATTGATATGTATGCCCTCACCATAGGTGAATGGGCACGACCATTAGTTTCAATTATCGCGTTTTTGTGTATGTTTGGCACAACTTTAACCGTGCTTGATGGCTACGCGCGCACATTAAACGAATCACACAAGTTATTAGGTTTTAAACAAAGTAAGCACAGCTTAAATATCTGGTTGATAGTACAATCTTTGGCGGGGATGGCGGTGATCTTATTCTTTAAATCAGCCCTTGGCCCTATGCTTACTTTTGCTATGACGCTAGCATTTTTGACTACGCCGATTTTTGCATGGCTGAACTTCAGCTTAGTTCGCTCAGTGCCAAGTATTCAGCATTCCAAAGTAATACAAAGCTTGAGCTGGTTAGGGCTGATTTATTTAGTTGGCTTTGCGTTGGTGTTTTTGGTTTGGAAGCTTGGTTAACAGCAAAGTAGTTAATTCGAGTTTGCGCGGGGTAAACCCCCGCCTACGTATTGGTAGCAGCGAGTTTACCTCGCCACGGGCTGCGAGCTTCGAATACACCCTAGCAGCTAGTCACTACCTAAAACCTAGCTTCTATTTTTCAATTACTTCAGGCTTACTTGAAAAAATCATCGTCGTTTTTAGCAAGCATAGCTTCAATATCTTCAATCATATCTTGGCTTAAATCATCTGCAGAGGTAATAGGTGCAGAGATTTTATTGTTTTCAAACGACCATTCGCCTAAATCAATTAACTGACAGCGTTTTGAACAAAAAGGGCGGTGCGGACTTTTTTCTGACCATTCGACTTCGTTTTTACACGTTGGGCAGCTTACAACTGTTGGCATAACATCTTCTCATACATATTGTTTACGATTTATAACTCTAAAACCTAGAAAGCTAGGTTTTAGGATCTTAAAAACTAGTTACTCGGTTTATCTCGGCTAATGAAGTCATACCGGCGGCAGCTTTTCTGAGGCCTGATAAACGCAAGTTATTAAAGCCTGACTTTAACGATACTTCAGCAATTTCTAGTGAATTACCGCCACGCATAATGATTTGCGCTATTTCTGGAGTAATCTGCATTACTTCATAAATACCCACACGACCTTTGTAGCCATCAGTGCAACTATCGCAGCCTTTGGGTGCAAATAAAGTGAGTTCAGTTATTTGTTCAGGGCTAAAACCTTGGCGTTGTAACTCTTCGTCCGGCAAGCTTTCTGGTGCTTTACATTTAGGGCATAAACGTCGAGCTAAGCGCTGTGCGATAATTAAGCTAATCGAGCTGGCAACGTTATAAGCAGGTACACCCATATTAAGTAAACGGGTTAGGGTTTCAGGAGCAGAGTTAGTATGTAAGGTCGATAATACCAAGTGACCAGTTTGCGCCGCTTTGATAGAAATTTCAGCGGTCTCAAGATCACGGATCTCACCTACCATCACCACATCAGGATCTTGACGTAAGAACGCTTTTAGCGCATTAGCAAAGGTCATCTCTGCACGCGGGTTAATTTGTACTTGGTTGATACCTTCGAGGTTAATCTCAACCGGATCTTCTGCAGTGCTGATATTACGCTCTGGTTGGTTAAGAATATTCAAACCAGTGTATAGTGATACTGTTTTACCGGAGCCGGTAGGGCCGGTAACTAAAATCATGCCTTGCGGTTGTTGCAGCGCATCCATATAGAGCTTTTTCTGCTCAGGTTCGTAACCCAGTACATCAATGCCAAGCATGGCACTGGATGAATCAAGGATACGCATTACTATTTTTTCGCCCCACAAAGTCGGCAGCGTACTTACCCGGAAATCGATACTTTTACGTTCGGTGATTTTAAGTTTGATACGGCCATCTTGTGGTTTGCGTTTTTCGGCAATATCTAAGCGTGCCATTACTTTTATCCGCGCTGATAAACGCGTGGCTAAGCTGTTCGGCGGGCTGGCCATTTCATGTAAAATGCCATCGATACGAAAACGCACGCGGTATTTATGTTCGTAAGGTTCAAAGTGTAAATCCGAGGCGCCTTTTTTAATTGCATCCATCAAAATTTTATTGATGTATACGATAATCGGGGCATCGTCTTTTTCGTCTTCGCCGTTGTTTTGTATTTCGCGAGGACCTTCGGTATCTAAATCACTAAATTCTTTAAATTCTTCATCACTTAAATTTAAACTGCCCGACGCATCAAGCAGTTGATCTATTTTGGCTTCAAGCTGGCGATAATCAACAACGACCACCTCACAAGCAAGCCCTGTACTGAATTCAAAGTTTTCAAAAGCACCATAATCAGTAGGATCCGACGCGGCAATGTAGAGTTTACGGCCTTTTTTAACTAAAGGTAGAATATGATGATCTTTGATCAGTTTTTCTTTAACAAGCTCTTTTGGGATCAGCTCGACGTCAAACTCACGTATATCAAAATAAGGCACTCGGAATAAGTCGATACATTGCTCGGCAAGTTCATGACCATCAATACCGCTGCATTTTGCGATCAACTCTGCTGTTGAGCCATACTCACGCTGTTTGAGTTTGACTGTTTCTGCGTCAATACGGCCAAGCGTAATAAACTTTCTAAGTAATGGTGAATTAATATTCATTGCGCACCTTGGTTAGATCCTTTCATAGCCAGCAATTTATCAGAAAAAAGAATGGTATAACATCAGTCTTGTCGATTTAAGGTAATTTGACAACAAAAAGCTAAAAAGTTTTTGTTTATCACAACCGTTATCATCTTTATTAGTTAACTTTAGCCGTTAGTTGTAAGTAGTTTTGATGAAGTTGCATTATATCCTGCTCAACTAAATGCAATGGGCGGTTGTTATCAATCACATCGTCAGCTCGATGGCGTTTATCCTCGCGTGACATTTGTGCGGCTATAATACTGCGTGCTTGCTGCTCAGAGGTGTTATCGCGGGCGATAGTACGCTTGAGTTGTATTTCTACAGGAACGTCAATCACTAAAGTGCGATCACAATATTGCTCAAGACCATTTTCAAATAACAGTGGTGCGACGAGCACCACATATGCGCTGTTTGCAGAGTGTAAATCAGTAAGGGTTTTTTCTCGGATCAGTGGATGCAGCAAATTATTAAGCCAAGTTTTTTGCGCTGTATCAGCAAAAATAATCTCACGTAATTGCGCACGGTTTAAACTGTCGTCGGGGTTTAGCACTTGGGCACCAAAATGCTCACTAATAGCAGCTAAACCAGGGCTATGCGGTTTGACTACTTGGCGTGCAATAATGTCAGCATCAACCACGGTAATAGCGAGTTTTTCAAACATGGCGCTAACGGCGCTTTTTCCGCAACCAATACCGCCGGTTAAGCCCAGCACCCAATTTTTCATCGCTTTATGAGTGGATGCATGCATATTAATAACCTAACAAATTAAAATAAAATACTTGGATTTGTGTGCCCCATAACAAAGTAACCCAACCGGCAATGGCTAAATAAGGCCCAAATGGAATTGGCGTGGCTTTATCTTTGCCTTGAATACTCAATAACGCGATACCAATAATAGCGCCTACTACACTCGATAATAAAACAATGGTGAGTAATGATTGCCAGCCAAGCAATGCGCCAAATACCGCCAGTAATTTAAAATCACCATAGCCCATGCCTTCTTTACCGGTGAGCAGTTTAAATAGCCAAAATACGCTCCAGAGGCTTAAGTAACCACATGCTGCACCAATAATGGCATCTGTTGGGGAGATAGTGATGCCCATTACCGCAGCAATTAATGCTAACCAGACTAAAGGTAAGGTGAGTTGGTCAGGCAGTAGCATATGATCAATGTCAATAAAGGTCAGGGCGACGAGCACCCAAGTAATTAAAATATACAGTAGTGCCTGCTCAGTCACGCCAAAGGTGTAGGCCACTATTAAGCTTAAAACCGCAGTAAGCATTTCAACAATTGGGTAACGTACTGAAATAGGGTTACTGCAACTAGCGCAGCGACCTTTTAACAATAACCAGCTAATAACAGGAATGTTTTGCCAAGGTTTAATTGCCGTTTTGCATTTTGGGCAAGTAGAGTTAGGCTTGATCAGATTAAACTCAGTTTCTGTATTATCAGCTTTTGTAGGTTTTAAATCGTCAGCCAGTAAAACACGGCATTCTGTTTGCCATTCACGCTGCATCATTATCGGCAACCGGTAAATAACTACATTCAAAAAACTGCCAATACACAGGCTCACTAAGCCAACAGTGAGTAAATAAAACCATAATTGGTTTTGCATAACAGTGATTATATCGAGAAAGAAATTTTGCATTCGCTAAAACCTAAAACCTAAAATCTAAAAACTACTAAAAGCTCGCACTTACGTGTATGTAGCAGCGAGTTTACCTCGCGACTGTTTATACATTTACACCGACAACCTATTTTACCACCGAGAGCACAAAGGCGCTGCGCGCTACACAGAGAAACCAAAGTAAAAAATCACTTATTTCTTCTCTGTGAACTCTGTGTTCTCGGTGGTGAATTAATCACTGATAGAACTTGAATCTAATTGCGCTGGGTAACCCCGCGCCTACGTATTGGTAGCAGCGAGTTTATCTGGCGACAATGAGATTATTTTCGCGGTGGCAAGCCACTCGCCTACAAGTAATGCCCACAGTCAAAAACCTTTCTGCACAAAGAGTAGAATGAGAGCAAATGAGAAAAGCGCAACTGACTTCGAATACACCCTAGCCACTTCCTAGAACCTATTTTTACAATTACTTCTTTAAAGCGCAGCGTTTCTTAATCTCTGTGGTGAATAAATCACTTAAATAAAAATTTTGTATTGCTTAATATAAATTAGGAACATTTTTGCTTACCGCTTACCGCTTACCGCT
>NZ_JACJDS010000062.1:0-15456 GCF_014163635.1 Pseudoalteromonas sp. SR44-8 | reverse complement strand
GATGTTGATATCGGCGACAGCTTAGATGTGAGCAGTGTGACGGTTGTCAGTGCACCAAGCAATGGGCAAACTCAAGTAACAGCAACGGGGGCAATCATTTACACCGCCAATGCAGATTACTATGGTGACGACAGCTTTACTTACACAGTTAAAGACAGCAATGGCGCGATATCTAACCTTGCTACTGTCACCATGACCGTGAACCCAGTCAATGATGCACCTTTAGGTATTCCGCAAAGTTTAATACTTGCTGAAGATAATAGCGTCTTGATCACCTTAGTTGGCTCAGATATTGAGAACGATGATCTAAGCTATCGTCTTGATGAAGGCGCATTACATGGCTCGCTTGTGCAGCAAAGTAATGATAGTTGGTTATATACGCCAAACGCTAATTATAACGGCAGTGATGGCTTTAGTTTTGTTGTTAATGATGGACAGTTAGATTCAACAACAACCCCGGTATCGTTAGTTATCACCGCAGTTAATGACGCGCCAATTGTGGGTCTACAAACTGGCGTTACTGATGAAGACATGCCAGTCGTTATGAACTTACTCGGTAGTGATGTTGATGGTGATAGATTAACTTATACAATCGTTAGTCAACCAACTCATGGCGCTGCGACTATCTCAGGTGAGCAAGTTACTTATCAAGGCAGTGCAAATTACTTTGGTGACGATCAGTTTAGCTATATAGCGAATGATGGATTACTTGATTCGGCACCAAGCACAGTGTCAGTAACGATTAATAGTATTAACGATTTGCCAGTGATTACTGGAGTACCAAGCTTAGCCGTTAATGAAAATGACTTATATAGCTTTGTACCACTAGCGACAGATAATGATGGCGATAACCTCAGCTTCAGTATTGAAAATAAACCAAGTTGGTTGAACTTTGATACCACCACAGGGGAGCTATCAGGCAGACCAAGCAATGCTGATGTAGGAAGTTATGCAGGCATCACGGTGAGTGTAACGGATGGGGTTGCAAGCCAAAGTTTAACCCCATTTACACTGACAGTAGTGAATGTTAACGATGCACCAACAATCAGCGGTTCACCTGCAACATCAATCGCGCAAGATACAGGTTACTCATTTACGCCAATTGTGTCAGATATTGATAATACCAGTTTATCATTGACGATTTCGAACAAGCCGAGTTGGGCAACGTTTGATAGCACAAGTGGTACATTAAGTGGTATACCGACACGAGATGACGTTGGTCTATATAGTAATATTTTGATCACCGTAAGCGATGGGCAGTTAAGCAGTACGCTTAACCCATTTAGTATTGATGTAACGTATGTAAATGCGCCGCCTGTTGCTAATGATATGGTAATGCGCGTTAAAGAAGATAATAACCTCAGTGTTAGTGCTCAGGTTAGCGACAGTGATAACGACAATTTAGTTATAGAAGTGGTCACTCAACCACAGTTTGGTAGCTTAACGGTGCAAGGAACGGTATTTAGTTATCAGCCACAGGCTGATTATCATGGTAGCGACACCTTTAGCTATTTAGTGACTGATGGTAAAGCAAGTTCAGCTATAGCTACGGCGTTAATTACTGTTGAGTCAGTAAACGATCAACCGGTCGCTGTGGAAGATACCTTTGACTTAGCGCGAACTGAAAGCGGCCGTTATATACTTGATGTATTGGCGAATGATACTGATGTTGATGGTGATGTAATAACAATTATTGGTGCTAGGGCGTCAGTGGGTACAGTGAGTATTGTTGACCAGCAGCTTGTCTATCAATTTAGCGCAAGTACCCAAGGCACTATTAAAGTTGAGTATATTATTGCCGACCCAGCGCAAGCACAAAGCACAGGGTTTGCTTATATTAACTTTACTGATAGCCAAGCGGATGCACCAACCATTACACCTCCAGCTGCTGTGAATGTTGATGCAACAGGATTGTTTACTCGAGTTAAGTTGGGTACAGCTCTTGCGTTTGATAGCGAGCAAAACCCTCTACCAGTTACTACTATCAATCAAAGTATGTTGTTTACGCCAGGCGTACATCAAGTGTATTGGCAAGCGATAGACAGTAATGGTAAAACCACAACTGCTAGCCAGCAAGTAATGGTTCACCCGCAAATATCACTAGGTAAAAATAAAGTTGTTGCTGAGGATCAAAGTTATACCACTCGGGTTTACTTGAATGGACCAGCGGCAAGTTATCCTGTCACTGTACCTTACAGCGTATCTGGAACCGCAACATCAGATGATCATGATTTAATCAGCGGTGAAGTGGTTATTGAACAAGGCCTCGTTGGTGAGATCAACTTTAGAGTCTTTGTAGATAGTGAGATTGAAGCGGATGAAACAATTGTTATAACGCTTGACGATAGCCTTAATACTGGCGCGCAAGCCTCTAATATTATGACTATTTCAGAGAGTAATATAGCACCAAGCTTAGTTACGATAACGGAGCAAAATAATCAGCCTCGGCCATTTGTTTTAGCCAGTGACGATCTCGTAACAATTACAGCGTTGGCAACAGATAATAACCCTGGAGATAATATTTCATTTAGTTGGCAAGCAGCAGATGAACGGATTGTTGATCTAGGTAATGCGGCTGATACATTTGTGTTCTCTACAGCTGAACTCGATATTGGTATTTATGAAATAGCAGTAACCGCAACAGATGACGCTGTGGATAGCTTATCAACTACAGTGACCAGTTATGTTGAAGTGGTAGCTCAGTTACCTGAGTTAACAACTGCCGATACTGATAATGACTTAATACCAGACAATATCGAAGGTCTACAAGATAATGACCGTGATGGTATTCCTGATTATTTGGATAATATTAATGAATGTAATGTATTACCTGAGCAAGTAAATGAGTCAGCGCAGTTTCTTGTCGAGGGGGATGCGGGAGCATGTTTAAGAAAAGCATTCTCAAGCATACAAAATAGCAGTGGCGCAGCACAATTGTTTGAAAATGAATTGCCTGCAGATGTTGGGATGGATAACTCTGGTGGTTACTTTAGCTTTATAGTAACCGCCATGGAGCAAAAAGGTGAAAACTACCACATAGTGCTTCCGCAAAGAATGCCAATACCAGCGGGGGCGATTTATAGAAAGCTTATCAATAATGAGTGGATTGACTTTAATACCAGCAACGGCGATAAGGTCTATTCTACTCAAGGTGAGCAAGGGTATTGCCCTTCACCAAATAGTCAGCTGTGGCAAGAAGGGCTTAAAGAAGGTGACTGGTGTGTACAATTACGCATAACTGATGGTGGTATCAATGATGCTGATGGCATAGCGAATGGTCAAATTGTTGATCCAGGCGGCGTTAGCGTTATGAGTAGTAATAACAGCGTGCCTGTTACACAATCAGATCAAGTAACTATTGCACTAGGTAATAGTATTGTTATTGATGTGCTTAGTAATGATAGCGATGCAGATAATGATGTACTGACGCTCACCAGTGCAAGTGTTGATTTTGGTGAGGTAGCAATCGTTAATAATCAACTTAGTTATCAACCATTACTTGATTTTATTGGTACTGCAACGATCAACTACAGTGTGTCTGATGGTAAAGGTGGAACAGCCTTTGGTACAGCGACTGTTAGTGTGGTAGTAAACAGTGCCCCAACAACTATTGGTGATACTGCAAGCACCAATGACCGCACGCAAATAGTTATTGATGTGCTCTCCAATGATAGCGATGCGGATGGCGACGCACTTAGTTTAATAAGCGCGCAAGCTACGCAAGGCACAGTCACTATAAATAACGATGGCACATTGAATTACCAGCCCAAAGCAGGTTTTGAAGGTGTTGATTTTATTGAGTATACAGTTTCTGACAGTAAAGGTGCTGAAGCAAAAGGAGAAGTAAAAGTGACCGTAAAAGCTTATACAACCACCACGGTTAAAAATAGCTCATCAGGTAGTTTAGGCAGCACCATGGTGTTGTTAATGATTGGGTTAGTCTTTATACGTCGCCAATCAAAACTGACGCCATGGGCTTTACTCGCTACGGCTGTGGTAGTCAGTCAGCCTGTACTAGCTGGTGAGTGGTCTATGGATGGCACGATTGGTTATGCGGCCGTTGCAGGCTCCACCACAACTGATCAATCAGTCGAATTAGCGAATACTGAATACGATGATACCGATATTAGTTGGTCAATAGGCGGGATTTATTCGTTAGCGACTAATTGGCAATTTGGCGTACGCTATATCAACTTAGGTGAAGGTAGTATGACCTTTGTTGGAGATACGCTTGATCCAAGTAATGCGCAATTGAATGTATCACAAACCGTGCCGGTATTGTCACAAGGACCTGCGATACAAACAGCTTATGTATTCCCGCTGTTGGGCCAAGTTAAGAGTAAGGTTTTTGTAGGGGCTTTCCATTATCATTATTCAATCGATAGCCGCTCATCTACGGGGCTAAAAATTACATATAGTGACACCAATACACGCCCTTATTTTGGCGGGCAATTAGCTTATCCAGTGCTTGAAAATACAGATGTTTCAATTAACTATAGCCATTATAAGCTAAGAGAAAATGATGTAAATGAATGGGCGCTAGGGTTCCAATATCAATTTTAGGAGTCATTAAAGCGTAAATAAAACGGCTAGCCTTCTAGCCGTTTTTGCATTTAATACTTAAACAACCCAAGTTTAGCCACAATGCCTTTTTCAAGATCATTGAGCTGCTTAACTGTCTTATCAAGATGATCCGCTTCTTGGGCAAGCGACTTTGCGCCATGATTGATTTTTTCCATGGTGGCTAATACTCCTTGCGTAACCGAGGTTTGTTCTTCTGAACTGGCTGCAATGCGTTCATTCATTAAGTTCATCTCATCAACTTGTTGAGCGATATTATGAAAAACGCGTTGGCTTTGCTCGTTCGCGCTAGTAACGTCGGTACTCACTTGTTTGCTTTTTTGTGTGGCGGCTACACATTCACTGGCGTTGGTTTGTAGTGCAGTAATGATATTTTCGATTTCTGATGTGGAATGGTAGGTTTTACTCGCAAGTGCGCGAACTTCATCAGCAACTACGGCAAAGCCTCGGCCAGACTCTCCAGCACGTGCAGCTTCAATTGCTGCATTAAGCGCCAATAAGTTGGTTTGTTCGGCGATACTTTTAATCACATCAAGAACTTGGCTTATCTCACTACTGCGACTATCAAGTTGCTCTACCACCGTTGATGTGTGATCTAATTGATTTTCAAGGTCGTTTATCAAACTACTGTTATGACTCATCGATAGCTCGCCGTCTTGGCAAAGTCCTTGTACTTGCATTGTTTTATCCGCTGTTTGCGTCGCTCCAAGGGCAATTTCTTTAGTCGCTTGGGTTAATTGACTCAGAGAGGAGGTTGCCGCATCGGTTAATTGATATTCTTGCTCGGCTTCATATTTTGAACGCACTGTTGCTTCGTTTACTGTTGCGGCAATCACTTCAAGCTCGGTAGCTGTTTGCCCCAGGCTTGAGATTATTTGCTGCACTTCATTAATAAAGCGGTTAAAGCCCGCAACTAAATGGCCAATTTCATCCGTAGATTGATAGTTTATTCGCTGAGTTAAATCGCCAGAGCCACGGGCAAGTTCATCCACCAATTGATTGACACTGATAATCGGTTTGATGATCAGTATGCGGCATACGCTAAGAATAATAATGCCTAACAAGGCAAATGAAATGGCAAGGGTGATAACCATGGTACTTAATGCTTTGTTGATGCCATGGTTTAATTCATCTTGGCTAAAGCTGATATGGATAGTACCAATTGGTTGTTCTGAGAATGTTAGAGCAATTTGCTGCTTGAGCAATTGCTTTGTTGTATTGCTGGGTTTATCAAGTCGACCAAGTTCGATACCACGATGATCAATAACATGCAGTTGTTGAATATCTGGATTTTTAGCAAATGCCTGCAATATTTGCGCGATCAGGGGTTTATCATATGAGAATACTGGCTCGGCTAAAATAACCGTTAATTGTTGCTTTATCGCATCAACATTTTTATGCCATTGTTTGGTTTCATCATTTTTTAGTAATACGTAGTTTACCCCAATTACAAAGCTAAAAGTGACTAGTAAACAAATACTAAGCGCTGTGATTATTTTTCTTTGTAATGATTTCATTGCGTGTTGCTCTCGTTAAGTGGATCAAACCACAGTGCGTGTTGTAATAGTGGAGTGCGTGATGACAGGCTAGGGTTCTGTAATGGGATCACCTTTCGTGTTGCTAAGTTAGCTTTAGCTAGTACCATTTTTACTTGGCTGTCGTTAAAGAACATGGTGGTAAAAGTGCCATCGGCAATCATATCTTGTAGCGCAGAATTAAGCTGGCTGGCGAGAGTGTGGTTATCCTTAGCGACAAAGAAATATAACGGCGCGGTATATTTTAGTAAAATGTAAGGATCAACGGTCAGGTTTAACTCACTGTTATTAGCTATTTCATCCCATGGTTCGTTTACGCCACGGGGAAAGTAATCAAAGCGATTACCTTCTAACATCGGAAATAAATTAGGGTATTTTAAGGTAGTGATCACCTTTAAGCCATTCGCTTTGAGTATAGCGGTATCGGGCCACGTTTTGCCTTGTCCGGCGCTAAATTGATAGAGGTCTTTAATAGAGTTTACATGTTTAAATATATGCTGATTTTGTTGAGTGACCATCGCCAAGCGCATACCCAACAAACCACGAAATAAAGGGATATAAATTGCTTGATAGTCTTGCTCAAGCTGCTCAGAAGTCATGCTCCACATTACATCTAACTGACCATTTTTTACATCATTTAAAATACGTGCATTTGAAATGTCTTTATCACTTTCGTAAGGATGTATATATGCAAGGTTTTGCCTCGCTAATGCGGTTAGTAATAGTTTGTGTGGTAAGGAGGTATCACCTGAGTAGCTTTGTAATTTGATTGCTGCGGCGTTGCAATAGTTACTGCCGCAGAGAATCAATATATAAAGTAAATAGCGCATTAAAGACCGTGTTGTTATTATTGTGTTAATAATAAACTACGGTGCTTTTGCTATAAGCTCAACAGTTTGTTTTATGCATACGTATTCAGATCAGTTCGCCGTCAAGCGATTATGGTTGCGTGATCATAATCGCTATTTCGGTTCGGTAGTCACGAGCATATAAGCTGATCCGCACGGTTTTCTTGTCGATGGTATAAAACAACGTTCGGTGTTTATTATCACCGATAATAAGCTCAGACTTACCTAAAGCTTGTTGATAAAAAGCACACACTTTTGTAATCGACTGAGCAACATAGCCAGTTTGTATCAGTGGGTAGTCATCGGCAATTTGTAATGAGTACTTAAAATCAGCTGGTAGCGGAACGCTGTCTAAATTTGCAGCGCAAGTCACTGAGGTTAGGCTTATTGCTAACATCAGTGGTGTTATTATTTTTATCATATTGGTTCCTACACGCTATTTTTGCTAAGTTAAATTTTATTTCGAATTAAATCTCTTACAATAAAGCGGGCTGGGTGAATCGCTTGGCTTACTCGTTCACTCAAAGGCTGTGGTTCATTGTTAAGTGCAGCAACTAATTGTTCTGCACACAGGGGCGCACTGCATAAGCCACGAGCCCCAAAGCCTGTGAGTATGTGTAGTCCTTGTTGTGGTTTTTGTAAGGATTGATATTGATAGCGTTTCCCTGCGCGTAAATTGGCAAACGCGTGAATATAATCACTTTGCTGCGGCCATTCTCCGGCCATAGGGAGGTGATCAATAAAACTACAACGTACAGCAGCTTTAGCTGCCGTGATCTCACCTAGACTATTGGCAAAGTCGGTTTGTCCATAAAAGTGAAGCAGTTGCTCGCGATTTGTTTGATTGTCTTGGTCTTTGACTGCGCGGCTTTTTGAGTTTTTCTCGAATGTTGCGCCCATACAGTGATGGTCTAAATAAGCAGGAGTAAAGTAGCCTTTATGACATAGCACGGTTTTTAGTTTACGTGATGCAGGACTTGCTTGTACATGGGATACTTGACCACGCACGCCAACAATTGGCAGAGCCTGAGTTTGTACAAAACGGTCGCTGTGCTCACCAGCACATACAATAACGTCACTAAATGGGCCAAACTGTTGCCCTTGGCTCAATAACAGCCAGCCTTGCGGGGTTTTCTCAAGCTGTTCGATATCACAATTAAAATGGCTTTTAATTGGTTTGAGTTTATGGGCTTGTTGGAACAGAGCGCTCACTAATTGTGGTGGGTTAACCCATCCACCTAACGGGAAATATACGCCAGAGTAGCCTGTACTTACACCGGCAATTTCATCACCTTGCTCAGGCGTTACGCCGTGCATGAGTTCATCTGGCCACAGCTGTTTATGTTCAATATTTTGATGGCGCTCAACTAAGGGTTGTTTGATCGCGTGTTGTAATACGCCGCACCATTGATGATCATAGTGAAAGCCATTCTCAGTGAGTTGCTGATAAAGTCGTTTCGCATATAAAAAACTGTGCGCAAAAAGCTCACTGTGCGGGGAGTTTTTTGCTTGTAAGTGCGGATAAATCGCACCTTGTACATTATGAGATGCGCCCATCGCGAGTTGGGGATCTTGGCAAAAAAGTTGGCTGTTAACCCCACGTTTCGCCAAGCTATATAAAATAGCGCTGCTGGCTATCCCTCCGCCAATGACAGCAACGTTTTTAAGTGAACTTTGCTGATGAGCCAGATAAGGTGGCGCCGATTGTGCTTGGTTAGCATGGGCTAAAGAACCAATCAGCATTTCATTTTTTTTGCCATGACCTTTGATTTTTTGTACCGCAAACCCTGCATCAGCAAGACCTCTACGTACAACACCTGCAACCGTAAAGGTTGCAAACGTGGCATTACTACGAGAAATATCCACCATTGAATTAAATAAGGCTGGCTGCCACATTTCTGGGTTTTTACTCGGTGCAAAGCCATCTAGATACCACGCATCGATAATACCTGTTTGCGGGTAGCTTATAGCTGCGAGTGATTCTTGCACATCGCCAAAATATAAATCGAGTATAATTTGACCATTGTCAAATTCAAGACGATGGCAACCAGCCAAATTAATCGGGTACTTAGCAAGTAACTGTTTACTCAATGGTGCTAAACTAGGCCATACTTGCAATGCCTTTTGCAGATCGTCTGTTTTAATCGGATACTTTTCAAAAGACATAAAATGTAAGCGCTGCACATTTTGTTGTGCTGGGTTGTGAACTTCTTGACTATGGTGTTGCCTACTGGTTAGATTATTTTTAAATTGTTGCCATGTATTTAAAAAATTAAGCCCAGTACCAAAACCAGTTTCAGCGATAACGAAATGTGCACGGTCATGATTTTGTAATCGATGAGGCATATTATTTTGCTGGTAGAACACATAATCAGACTCAGCTTGGCCATCATCGTTCGAAAAGTAGACATCGTTAAAGTTGTCTGCAACGGGTGTACCTAAGTTATTAAAGTGAATTTCAGCGTTTTTAATCATGGCATGCAATTAATGAGTACTTTTTTTCATTATTTTACGTGTTTTCTTTGAAATAGTCTGGCGTTATTTATAAGCTAGAGGTTCAGAGTACAAGTGTACGCTAGAAAGCTGACCACTTCGTTGTAAGTTTCAGCGTAAAATAGAACACAATTTAGTATCAAGCTAAGGTAATTACCCATGAGAAGAGCCGTTATTACGGGCATCGGTGTTGTATCAAGCATCGGTAACAACAAAGAAGAAGTATTAGAATCGTTAAAAACAGGTAAGAGCGGAATCGCTTTTAACCCAGAATTTGCTGAATATAAGTTACGTAGTAACGTATCCGGCAAAATTGATATTGACGTTAAAGAGTTTGTTGATCGTAAAGCAATGCGCTTTATGGGCGATGCCGCTGCGTATTCGTATATTTCAATGGCACAAGCAATTGCAGATTCTGGTTTGTCTGATGATCAAGTATCAAATGAGCGCACGGGTATCATTGTGGGTTCCGGTGGTGGTTCATCTAAATGGCAGGTTGAAGCGGCTGACATTTTACGTGAAAAAGGCGTAAAACGTGTAGGTCCTTATATGGTTCCGCGCACCATGGCCAGTACAACATCGGCATGCTTAGCAACACCATTTAAAATTAAAGGTGTTAACTACTCAATCAGTTCAGCATGTGCAACATCTGCACACTGTATTGGTAACGCAGTTGAGCAAATCCAATTAGGCAAACAAGACGTTGTTTTTGCCGGTGGCGGTGAAGAGCTTCACTGGACATTGGCAATGGAATTTGACGCAATGGGCGCACTGTCTACCAAATATAATGAAACACCTGAAAAAGCCTCTCGTACTTATGATGCTAACCGCGATGGATTTGTTATCTCTGGTGGTGGCGGTATTGTTGTTGTTGAAGAACTTGAACATGCGCTTGCACGTGGTGCACACATTTATGCTGAAGTTGTTGGCTATGGCGCAACATCTGATGGCTATGACATGGTTGCACCATCAGGTGAAGGTGCTGCACGTTGTATGCGTCAAGCAATGCAAGGCGTTGACAGCATTGATTATCTAAACACTCACGGTACATCTACACCAGTAGGTGATGTAAAAGAGTTAGGAGCAATTCAAGAAGTATTTGGTGGTAATTCACCGATGATCAGCGCGACTAAAGCAATGACAGGCCATGCACTGGGCGCCGCTGGTGTGCATGAAGCTATTTTCTCACTATTGATGTTAGAGCATAGCTTTGTTGCGCCTTCAATCAATATTGATGAGCTAGATGAACAAGCTGCAGGCTTAAACATTATCACTGAGCGTAAAGACGTTGAACTAAATACTGTTATGTCTAACAGTTTTGGTTTTGGTGGTACTAACGCCACGTTAGTGATGAGTAAATATAAAGGCTAATTAAAAAGCCAAATTACAATTAAAGCCGAGCAACTTGCTCGGCTTTTTCGTTTTCAAAGTCGGCTATGTTCGTTACAATAGCGGCTCTTAGTGCTTACTGGACTTGTTAATGAAAATTCTTGCAGACCAAAACATGCCACTTGTTGAGCAATATTTTGCTGATTTTGGTGAAGTAACGCGTTTTGATGGTCGTACATTACAAAGCGAACAGCTAATTGATGTTGATGTATTATTAACTCGCTCGGTAACCTCAGTAAATGAAGCACTGTTAATACATGCTAATAAATTACGCTACGTAGGTACGGCGACAATCGGCGTTGATCATATTGATACTGATTTACTCAAACAACGTGATATTGCATTTACGAGCGCACCTGGTTGTAATGCCGTTGCTGTGGCTGAATATGTGATCAGTAGCTTGTTTGCACTGTGCCAAGAAAATGCCTGCACCTTGGAACACAAAACCATTGGGATTGTCGGAGTGGGCAGTATTGGTAGCTGTTTGCGAGATAAATTAGCCGCGCTTAATGTCACTGTATTAGTATGCGATCCACCTAAGCATGAAGCGGGACAATTAGCCGAGCATACAGATATTGATGAGTTGTTGAGTAAAGCGGATATCGTCACTTTCCATGTGCCGTTAGTAACGACCGGTAAACATAGTACCTTGCATTTAATGAACAAAGCGCGTTTAGCAGCGCTTAAACCTGGCACTATTTTGATTAATGCCAGTCGCGGCGATGTGGTCGATAATCATGCTCTACTGGAAATTATGCGCGGTGGTGCCAAGCTCGATGTGGTATTAGATGTATGGGAAAACGAACCTTCTATATTAACTGAATTGCTTGAGTTTGTGCGTTATGCCAGTGTCCATATCGCAGGCCATACCTTAGAGGGTAAAGCACGTGGCACGCAAATGCTCTATGAAAAGTTGTGCGAGCTTAAAGGTTTGCAAACAGGCAAAGCATTAGCTGATTTTTTACCAGTGCCCGCGTTTACCCAAGTTACATTACAAGAAACCTTTAGCGAAGCTGATTTAGGTCAGTTGATCCATCTGGTTTACGATGTGCGTCGTGATGATGGTATTTTGCGATGCAACTTAGCAAGTGAAGGGTTTGATAGCTTACGTAAAAACTACCCCATTCGACGTGAATTTAGCACAGTCAAAGTGCTAGGTGCAGGCGCATATTCGCCTTTGCTGCAAGGGCTTGGTTTCGTAGTCGAATAACTTAAAATTTAAACAGCGGCCACAATGGCGGCTGTTAAACGAGGAATACACATGTCACAAAAATATAATGTTGCCGTACTTGGCGCTACAGGTCTTGTTGGTCGCCAAATTATTGAAACGTTAGAAGATCGTAAGTTTCCTGTTGATCAATTATTTTTATTGGCAAGTAGTCGCAGCGCTGGTGAAGATATTAAGTTTCGTGGTGAAACTATTGAAGTGCAGGACGTTGAAGGGTTTGACTTTAGCCAAGCGCATATTGGTTTATTTTCTGCTGGTGGCAGTGTGTCAGAAAAATACGCACCTATTGCCGCTGATGCAGGATGTGTAGTAATTGATAACACTTCGCACTTTAGAAATGATTTTGAAATACCACTGGTTGTGCCAGAAGTAAATGCAGCAAGCCTTGCTGATTTTAGAAATCGCAATATCATTGCTAATCCTAATTGCTCAACTATTCAAATGATGGTGGCATTAAAACCTATTTATGATGCATACGGCATCGATCGTATTAATGTATCTACTTATCAAGCAGTATCGGGTGCAGGCAAAAAAGCGGTTGATGAACTTGCAAAACAAACTGCTAATTTAATGAATGCACGCCCTGTAGATAGCGAAATATTTCCAAAGCAGATGGCGTTTAATGTTATCCCACAAATTGATGTTTTTGAAGATAACGGTTACACCCGTGAAGAAATGAAGATGGTTAACGAAACCCATAAAATTCTGGGTGATACCACAATTGCTGTTAATCCGACATGTGTACGAGTTCCGGTATTTTTTGGTCACTCAGAAGCGATTAACATTGAAACACGTATGCCGTACGACTTTGAACATGTAAAACAATTACTTAATGACGCGCCAGGGCTTGAACTTATAGAAGACGAAGGGGATTACCCAACCCCGGTTACAGATGCAAGTGGTAATGACATTGTGTATGTAGGGCGCTTACGTCAAGATATCTCACATCCGCATGGTTTAAATATGTGGGTTGTAAGTGATAATACCCGTAAAGGGGCCGCAACGAACAGCGTGCAAATAGCTGAAGAGTTGATAGCGAACTATCTTTAATTAAAAGCAAGAAAAGCGGCAGTTTGTCGCTTTTTTATTTTTTAACTGCCAAATAATTGCCGCATAGCTGCTAAAAGCGTATAAACTTAATCTTAACGATAAAAAACTCTTCCGGCTAATAAAGTTTAAGCTATTACGTTTCAAAGTGTTGCGATGGATATTAAGCCGCAACTGGTTTATAGTTTGCAACTGGAATAGAGCTTGCAGGAAAGACTTAATTAACTATTTATTTATGTACGTTATTTCTGCAAGAAATAATCAATGTTTAAGCGTCTAATTTAATGGCGCTGCGTTAACATTTAAACATTAAAGGATCAGCATGCGCGGTTTAGCTACACTCCTCTTATTAGCGTCTGCATTGGTGGTAACACCGATATACTCCCAAGACGGCAGCCAACTTAAAGGGCCTAAAGGCGTTGATTATGGCGTTCAAGGGCGTTCTATTGGGCCAATAAAGCCAACCGATACACTATGGCGTATTGCTGCAAAAGTGCGACCTGATAACTCGGTCAGTATTTATCAAGTTATGCAGGCTCTGTATGAAAAAAATCCGCAATCATTTTTAGATCAAAATCTCAATCATATGCGCGATGGTGCGTATTTAAAAATCCCTACCTTAGCTGATATCCGCGCAGTAAGCCCGGAGCTTGCCAAACAGCGTTCAGAGCAAGATGATGAGCTATGGGAAAAAAAGAAAAATGGCACGCTTACGAACAGCGAAATTACTGCTTCACAAACCAAAGTAACTCAAGCACGCAAAGTGGATGTTGATGAAGCTAAGCAAGAATTAAAACAAGAAATCAACAGCATTAAAACCCAACAGGGCAGTCAGCTTGTTGAATTACAAAAGCAGTTCAAGTCGTCAGTTGATAATGTCGAAGAAATTTTAGTTGAAAACAATAAATTAAAGCAACAGTTAACTGGTGTGTCTAAAGAGCTTGAAAATATTCGTGAGCAACTTGGTAAAGACAGTGAAATTCAACGCCAACTTTCTGAATTGATTGCAAAACAGAACGAAATTATAGAGCAACAACAAGCAAAAAAGCTCGAAGAGACTAGTGAGTTTGACTTTGCTGGGCTATTAGCCAATCCACTAGTTCTCATTCTATTAATGACAATTCCAGCGTTATTGATCATCTTTGCAATCGTGATGTTTTTACGTAAACGTAACAACAAAGAAGATGAAAGCACTGATGATGACGAATTTTTACCACAAAGCCCCAGTTATACTGCCGAGGATGAGCTTGATTTAGGCCCATCTCTTGATCCCATTGTTCCAGATCCAGTTCAAGAGGACGATGATGTAAGTATTCAGCTTGATGATCTTGAGAACGATATTTTACCTGATGACGACGATATTATTTTTGATGACAATATTGATGATGCGTTTGAAGATGGTGACAGTTTATTAAATCAAGACGAGCTAGATGGTTTACTGAGCGACGACATTGTATTTGATGATGAAAGCGACGAGGCTAAAGAAGAAGATGATGAACTTGATATCTTCATGCAGCAAGATTTTGATCAAGCAGATGATGATAGCTTAGGCGACGACATTGATTTAGATATTAAAGCCGACAACAATGATGGCGATATTCTAAGTGCATCAGATCTAGATGATTTATTTGCTAATGACAACGATGAACCGACTGCTGAATCAGATGACTCGCTTGACTCAGATGATGACTTAGCAGCACTCAGTGAAGAGTTAGCAGATGAAGATGATGACTTTGATATTGATGCATTGATTGATGAACAAAGCAGTAATCAACCGACAGATAAGAATGACGGCGATAACGACGAATTTGATTTAGACGATATTGACAGCCTTATTGATGAAGCTGGCGATAAAGCGACTGCAGAGCCGAATCTGGCTGAAGAAGACGAATTTGATCTAGACGATATTGACAGCCTTATTGATGAAGCTGGCGATAAAGCGACTGCAGAGCCGGAGCTGGCTGAAGAAGACGAATTTGATTTAGACGATATTGACAGTCTAATTGATGAAGCTGGCGATAAAGCGACTGCAGAGCCGGAGCTGGCTGAAGAAGACGAATTTGATTTAGACGATATTGACAGTCTAATTGATGAAGCTGGCGATAAAGCGACTGTAGAGCCGGAGCTGGCTGAAGAAGACGAATTTGATTTAGACGATATTGACAGTCTAATTGATGAAACTGGCGATAAAGCGACTGCAGAGCCGGAGCTGGCTGAAGAAGACGAATTTGATTTAGACGATATTGACAGTCTAATTGATGAAACTGGCGATAAAGCGACTGCAGAGCCGGAGTTGGCTGAAGAAGACGAATTTGATTTAGACGATATTGACAGT
>NZ_JACJDS010000061.1:0-15552 GCF_014163635.1 Pseudoalteromonas sp. SR44-8 | reverse complement strand
GGTCAAAGGTCAAAGGTCAAAGGTCAAAGGTCAAAGGTAGCTTATTAACCTAAATCCCACGACCAATAGATTTCATTAAACCTGATAACATTTTGGAAAGCTGCTTTATCTCTTCGGCTGTGGTGAACTTACTTAGTTTTTACCACAGAGAACACCGAGAGGCTTCAATGCACAGAGGAAATACTAACAAAAGAAAGTATAAACCTATTAGCTCTCTAATCTCTACCTCTGTGCTCTTCGTGACCTCCGTGGTGAATAATCACTAAAGAAGTTTTCACCACCGAGCACACCGAGGCGCTTCACTACACAGAGGAAATACTAACAAAAGAAAGTATAAACCTATTAGCTCTCTAATCTCTACCTCTTTGCTCTTCGTGACCTCCGTGGTGAATACCGAGCACACCGACAGGGGAAAGACTAACAAAAGAAAGTATAATCCCATTAGCTCTCTAATCTCTACCTCTGTGCTCTTCGTGACCTCCGTGGTGAATAATCACTAAAGAAGTTTTCACCACCGAGCACACCGAGGCGCTTCACTACACAGAGGAAACACTAACAAAAGAAAGTATAAACCTATTAGCTCTCTAATCTCTACCTCTGTACTCTTCGTGGCCTCTGTGGTGAACTTACTTAATTTCTTACCACCGAGAAAACAGAGAAACTAATCTAAATAATCAGGCATTTGTGCTAAAAACACGTCATTATTACTAAACACTAATGCGCTTAATACCATCAACTAATTTTGTCACATTAAAATTAATCAACAAACCAGTTTTAATACCGCTTAATTTTAAGTATGTAATCAACTGAGCAGAATGAATTGGTGCAAGTTTATCAATCGCTTTCAATTCAATTATAAGCAGATCTGGTATCAAGATATCTAGCCTATAGCCTGCATCTATCTCCATGCCTTTATAACTAATTGGAAGCTCAATTTGACTGACAGCTTTTATGCCTATTTGTTGTAATTCGTAAATTAAGCAATTTTCATAGCTTGACTCTAATAAGCCAGGCCCAAGTTGTCTATGAACTTCTATAGCACAACCTATTACCTTTTGTGTGATGATATCTGTTGTCATAACCTTCCTTGGCTTTAGCGATCACTTTTTAGTTTTTTGTCCTTAATGCTCTACCTAGTGAATAAATCACTAAAAACATTTTACCACCGAGAGCACAAAGGCGCTTCGCTACACAGAGGAAAGACCAGTCAAAAGGAAATATAAATCTATTAACTCTCTAATATCCACCTCAGTGAACTCGGTGCGCTCCGTGGTGAATAAATCACTAAAAACATTTTACTACCGAGAGCACAAAGGCGCTTCGCTACACAGAGGAAAGACCAGTAAAAAGGAAATATAAATCTTTTAACTCTCTAATCACTACCTCAGTGAACTCGGTGCGCTCCGTGGTGAATAAATCACTAAAAACATTTTACTACCGAGAGCACAAAGGCGCTTCGCTACACAGAGGAAAGACCAGTAAAAAGGAAATATAAATCTATTAACTCTCTAATCTCTACCTCAGTGAACTCGGTGTGCTCCGTGGTGAATAAATCACTAGAACATTTTATCACTGAAGTGCTGGACTAAACGAGAAGCTATTTTCCAAACATCCAGTTTTTCAAATTGCATAAAACTTCCCTCTTTAATTTCCTAGCCCCTAGTCACTTCCCTAGAACCTGTTTCTTACCCTAGCACCTAGTTACATTTTACTTAACCCGATCCCCACTACCACTGCCGGTTACCGTCATTAATATATATTTAAAATAGTTACCAATTGTCAGTGTATCGATCATTTCGCGATCGGTTTTAGCAAGTAATTCAGGAGTCGACATATCTATTTCATTTACTTGGGCAAGGCCTGTAATACCTGGGCGAACATCAAATACATTTTTAGCATCGCGTGCTTGGGTTAGCTCTTGTTGGTTAAATAAACCAGGGCGCGGCCCCACTAAGCTCATTTCACCTTTGAGGACATTCCAAAGCTGTGGCAACTCATCTAACTTTGTTTTACGTAAAAAACCACCAAAAGGGGTTATTGATGCTGTGCTTGCTAAGTGACTAGCAACCGATGCGGTATCTACAGACATGGTTCTGAACTTAACGAGTGTAAATGCTTTTTTATTACGGCCCACACGCTCTTGGGTAAATATAGGTGAGCCCGTATCAAACAAACCAATTATGTATAAAATCACTAAAAATGGTGATGTAAATAACAAACCAAACAGTGAAAACAAAAAGTCGAGTAAACGTATCATTTATAAATCCATTAATTATTTTATTGAAGGTTTTTTAGCAGCCAATTTAAAACCATGTTCGACTGAGTATGGCGGTTTCCAGTCAAGCGTATTTTTTGTATGAGTAATATCTAACTGAAGTGAGCCGGTTAGCCTGTCAATTACATCATTTTTATTAAGTAATTTACCAGCTAATTTAAAGCACCAAACAGGCACAGGCAAAGCTAAGTTCTTCTTATCTTGCACTTTTGCCATTAAAGCCACCATTTCAGCCGTTGACAAATCATGATCATCACTCGCTAAAAATACCTGGTTTGCCGCCTTAGGATGTTCAATACATACCTTTATTAAATCAACCAAGTTATAAACTGATACTAAACTACGCTTATTAGTTTTTATCGCTCTAAAAGGCAATGGTAAACCTTTCCTAACAAAACGCATTAAGGATGCAAAGTTTGCTTTAACACCCTCACCATAAACAAGTGGTGGGCGAATAATAACAACTTCCATGCCTGTTTGTTTACCTAGCTCTAACAATTGCTTTTCAGCTTCAGCTTTAGATATACCATAAGGATCTTCAGGTTTAGGATCATCTAACGCAGTATAAGAGCTTTGATTAGTAGTACTTTCACCGTTTACTTTTATAGAGCTTAAAAATATAAAGCGCTTAACACCAGCTTGTGCAGCTTGTTGTGCTAAATTAAGTGTTCCTTCAGTATTAACGGCTCTAAATTCATTAAGAGGGTCACTAGCTGTATCATCCATAATATGAACCCTTGCAGCACAATGTACAACCACATTAACATTTACAAGCGCGTCGCTATAAAGTGAGCTACGGTCCAAAATATGTGTGAAAACACTCTCTAATCTAGATTCCTTTCTTCCTAGTAAATTTAGTTGATAATTGCCTTGCAATTGTTCTATTAAATTATTGCCAACAAAACCTGAGTAACCGGTGATAAGTAACTGCTTCACTTTTTACCACCATAACTAGTTATTGAGTTTGCCATTTCCATCATAATATTCGTACGCGTATATTTTTTTATAAAGCTATCTCTACTCGTTTGGCTAAGTTTTAAATTATTAAGTGAAGCAATTGCTTGCTGATGATTGCTTGGATAAAACACTTCAGCGTTATCAACTTCTTGGTTGATAAATTCAGCCGCATAACCACTTACACCGGCTAAAATTGGTTTGCCCATAGCTGCGTATTCAAATATTTTTGAAGGTAATACTTTTTCAAATGCAGGGTAATCATTTAAATGTAAAAATAATATATCAGCATTTAAATACTCTTGAATTAACTGCTCTCGGTGTACAGGCGGATGAAAAGAAATATTAGCAATACCATTACTTGCTTCAACCAAAGCCGCCTTTCTGCCACCATCGCCAATCACTTTAAACTGATACTTGACTCCAGCAAGTTCCGCTAACTCAGGAATAATTGTATTAAGCCCTTGCCCCTCACCAATATTACCAGCATATAAAACAGTTAACACTTCTGACTTTATTAACTCTGATTCAACTAGTTCTTCAGTATGTAAAAACTCTTTATCAATACCATTTGTAAACCATGAATAGCTTGCATTTTTAAACCGCTTAACAAAGTAGCTCTCAAATCCTTTTGATACTAGGTTAATATGTCTAGCAGCTGAAAAGGTATAATTTTCAACTAATGTTAAAATTGGTTTGAGCAAAAAAGTAACTTTTGGGTTTAACACATCTTTTAGCGTATCAACAAAAATATCACGTATATCTAAATAGAGAGGTGCATTGATTCGTTTTGCAATTCTCGCCCCTAAAAAGGCTGTAAATAAACGAGAGCTTGTTGCGAAGACTAAATCATACTTTTTACCGTTGATAAGTTCGTTTGCCTGCTTATAAAAAGCAGCAAAAGATTTAATTTGATCAAGCATACCACTTTTATGTGAAGGTAAAGCAATTCGTCTAACTGTTACATTGTCAGTTTGTTCAAACTCCTGTGCACCAGCCTCAAAACTTGCATACCGATTTGGCATAGTTGTAATAACTTCAATCTCAAGATCGGAGTTATTTTTTAGCTGGTCTATTAAAGCCGTAGTTCTGAATGAACCTGCGCATAAATCAGGGGTGTAATAAAATGAAAGTACAAGTATTTTCAAAACTACTCCTTGTATGGGTAGTCAATACCACATAGAAAAAATAAATAGTCAATTTTTAAATTTAAAACTCAAGTAATATGAAATAAAGAATATAAAAAAGGCATAATTCAAGAACTCGAAAATAGAACCGCTTTTTAAAGATAACATGAATGTATAAACAGCGAATATAGAGATTACATTTAGCCCATTTTCTCTTGTAAATTTAAGTAAGCCCTTTAAATACATATAAACCATTAACATTGAAAAGGGCAACCCAAAGCTAATGATAAGTTCGAGTAAAAAGTTATGAGGATATTGCGCAAAATCATAACGGTAAAAATATTGAAAAAAATTGAAACCACAACCGAATGAGAGACAACCTGGATTTAGACTTAGTAAATTTAAAGCCTCGGTGAAAAAGCTAGCTCTTGAACCAAAGTCAGCAAAACCATTTTCTGAAAGCATATTTGAAAAGCGAGAGACTATTATGAAGCCATCTACAATATTAGAAAAAGTATTTGTATTATAGATTAAAGCACAAAAAATAAGTGAGAAAAGAAAAAAAAGTAATCTACTGTAATAATAAAAAAAACACAAAATAATAAGAAAACCAAACAAGAAATCCCCTCTAGCACCACCTGCAAAAGATAAAATAAAAAAAATAAAGAAAGAAAGGAGAATTATTAATTTAAAGAGCCTAGATAAGCGAGTAGGAAAAAAAACTAATATACACATACACAAAAGTGCTGCATACATAAAAAACTTAGTCAGACCTTGCGAGTACATCAACTCGGTACTCGAAAAATTATATTTAGGTGGGATGCTTATATCCACACCTCCTGTTACCATTAACAAAATACAATACAAAAGAAATATTACATACAAACATATAGAGAAAACAAAAAACACAGTACAGTTATATTTTAATCTAGCTAAAGCTAAACTTATAAAGAAACCGAGCACTATGTATAATAAAAGTGTTGTATTTGAAAAATAATGAGCACCTCCATATAGCACACTTTGTGAAAAACCATAGATAAATAGAACAAAAAACACTGCAACATTATATATGGTACTTTTAGAAATATTATTTTTTAAGATGTTAAAACTAAAGCCATATAATATCATCAACGAAAAAAAAACCAGTAATAATTTACGGATTATATCGATATATAATTCATGGAGAACTGTCGTTGTAGTCCAACCAATTGTTGCTAGTGCAAGAAGAACCAGCAGAAAAAAAACCTTGTTTTTATCGACTAAATTAGCTGACTCAATCATTACTTAACAATCTTTCAAAATCCACATCATAATTTTCCCAAAAATCATTATATTCATAAGAAGCTTTGGAATCAGATGAATAAAGGGAAATTGCATTCAGAACGGACTTATATTCACTACCATCATCGGGTAATAAGATTTTGTTTGGATAACCCTTTAAAATATCGACGATGGTTGGATTATTTCCAGCAATGATAAAAGTATTTCTAGCCATCGCTTGGTAGATCCTATTAGGCTCACAATACATTTGATTTAATGAATTCGATTTATATGATATGACTGTGAATTCACAACAACTTAGTAAATAATTTATCGAATCTAAACCTAAACTTCCTAATAATAAACATTTTTTTATATAATTATCACCTAACATGTTCAGATAATTAGTATCAACACTATTACCTGCATGAACAATAACGTAGCCAGAATCGATTATAGCTCTAGCAATCTCGACACCATTCCTATTTTCTATTAAGCTATTCTGAAGATACACAAACTTTCGACCATTAAGCCAATCTATTGATTGTGAACATTTCATTTCATCTAATATCGATTTTTTCGTAGGGATATTTTTTAATATTAAATAATCATTCGCTAATACATTAATTTTTTTTTCTAAATAAACCATTCGTTCAAAATTAGCATGTACTAAAAATGTAGCTTTTTTATAAGTTTTCCGAAATAAAAACTTCGTAAACCGACTTTTTAAAGTCCACTCTGGCGGTAATTCATGGTGGTCCCATACTGTTTTCATCCCTATAAAGGAAGCACAATAAACTAATGGAAAAAGTATTGGGTCACAAATCCAAGCTGTAATATTACTACGCTTTTTCATTTTATAAGAAAGAAACGTACAAATTACTGTAAACTGAAGTGCGCCAAGCAACCTCAATAGAATATTTTTAGGAGCAGAACCACCTATCAGTTTTATCTTTACGATATCATATGGGTACTTATTACAGTCAACTATATCGTTTGAACTAAGGAATATTCTAATCTTATCTACTTTTTTACTAATACTTTCTAGCTCTTTTAAGACTCGGTTATCGGAATTAAAAGCTTGTGTTTTGACATAAAAATTGACTATTTTCATTTATTTTTATATTCCAAAGCATTTTTAATTAATTTTTTTACGATTAAAGTCACTCTTTCCAGTCGTGTACTTTCTTCAATATTTAGCTTGTTGAAGTCATTAAGATAAAAGCTCGAACTGCCTATTTTTCGAACCATATTCTTTACAACAGAAGGTGTTAAATGCGAAGATAAAACATAATCATAACACTTTTTGGCATGTAAATGTTTATTCTTTTCTATTCGCAATAAAACATCCTGAAACTTTAATCTTTTATCGTTTGAATAGTAGTTTTCAACAGCCACATCATACCCTTCAATATCATAAAGAAACATATATTTATTATCTCTCTTTAGATCCATTTGGGTTGCGGCGCTACTAGGTACTAAAATTGATGGTATACAATTAATAGCAAATTCAAGCGCAGACATACCCATAGAGAAACCGAGATCCATACCTCTAATGTGAGAGGTTAAATCATTTCCTTTTAAGACCCCATGCATTTTTATTTTTATTTTTTTAGACTTCTGAATATTATGCTCCGCATCACCACTGCCAACAATATGTAAAACAATTCTATTTAAACTGCTACAATTTGAACTTTCAATATCGGATATTAACTGATTAAGGACTTTAACTTTATCTACTGCTAATCTACTTATCCAACAAATTCTAATTATTGATTCTTTACTTGGTATAACACTTTCTAAATCACCTTCATACTTTTCCGATATAGCAACGGGAAAGTAAGTTGGGTTGAAGTTAACATTAAACATCTTAGCATTAAATCTATAGTTATTCTGGCACATGAAAAATAGCGCACCCGAATCATTCGCAACCTCTAAGAACCTTTTAATTTTTGATATCCTTTTGTGTTCAAAGCGCTTTAATATTTTTACGAAAAATGAAAGCGGGTATTTTTTGTAAAATAATGAGAATAGCGTCCATTGAACCAAATTAAAAGGATGTAAATCCCAAAAAACTAATCGTGGATTTCCATTTATCCTATTTAACTCCTTCATTTGAAATGCTTTATCTAATGACAAAACAAGTACATCATCAGGGGACAGCGAGATATTATCGATATCTATAAACCCAACATTAGTGCCCTTTTGTATCAAATTCTGATATAAAAAACAGTCTTTATTTGAAATAATAGCTACTTTATAATCAAGATTAGATAACTCTATACAAACCCTTTGAAACAAAACTTGCGCACCACCAATACCTCTTGATGGATAATAAAAAACTAAACGCATCAGATTCCTTAAGCTAGAATTCAAATTAAAATGCAAGCTTATATAAAAATTAATTTCTATATTTATTTATAATTTTATATAAATTAGCAATAACTTTAAATGCCATTTTATCTTTCAATAATAAAAGAGAGGCTACATATATGAATGCACCCACAAACAATTTTGAAGTCAATGTTAACCAAAGATCTTCGAATACAACATACTCTACACATACATACATCAATAAAGCAGAAATAATATAATTTTTAGAAATACGTAACTGCTCTTTTACACCGAATGAAAATAACTTTCCTGGGTAATAAGCATTTATAAAGAAACTAATTATTGAAGTAATAACAATAGCGACACTTACTCCAACGATTCCATATGGGAGAGCAATCACAATAGCTAAAATGACAATTGGAATTTTAAGCAAATCAACTTTAAGAAACAGATCGGAGCGGCCGATGGCATTTAATATATTCATATTAATTGAACTTATTGGAGTTATAGCCCTAGAAAGACATAATAACTTAATTACTACAATCGCAGGTAACCAATCATCACCTAAAAAGATATGTACAAATGTCTCAGACACTGCTGAAAAGCCAACTAAGACGGGTATTGATGCCATCATAGTAACTGCTATCAACTGAGTATAAATATTAACCAACTTTATTCTATTGGCTTTTACCTCTGTTAATAGCGGATATGTTACACTTTGTAATGTTGATGATATTAGAGCGGAAAGAAAGTTTGTTAAATTAGTAGCTTGTGTAAAATACCCGACTTTTCCTGAGTCAAAAAAGCGTCCGAGAAGAATTATATATATATTTTTATATAATGTTGCAATTAGTCCCGCAAGCATTAAGTTTGATCCAAACTTAAAAAGTTTTCTTAATGAATCTTTATTAAAAATAAGCTTAGGAAACCAATTACAAAAAAACCACATCATCGTATTATTTATTATTGATTTACACAGAATTAGATAAACCAAAGACCAATAACTGTAGCCGGTGACAGCCAAGTAAAAACCTAGTAAAGAACTTATAATTGTCGCTATAAAAGAAGATATAGCTTGGCTTTTGAAATCAACTTTTATTATCAATTTTGCACGAACTACCACCGTCAACGAGTTAATAATTACAACTAAAAATAAGACTCTTGCTATATTTGTAAGTTCCGCCTCATTATAAAATGAAGATATTAGAGGTGATGAAAAATACAGTAAAGTGTAGATCACGACTCCGAAGATAAGGTTTACATAAAAAATAGTTGATGAATCATCCTCAGTGAGCTCATTACTTCTCTGAACTAACGCTTGCGAAAAGCCATTACTAACAATGCTCTCTGTAATCAACATAAAAACTGTCAACATACCAACTAAACCAAACGCTTCAGGTCCAATCAGACGAGCTATGTATAACATTACTCCGAGATAAGCAAATTGACTTACAATTTTATCTGCCAAATTCCATATAAACCCGTTTAAGAATTTCCTTTTTAAACTATTAGCCATAATTATAGGCCAGCATCTTGGAGTATTTTTTTAGTTAGTAGGATAGCACCAAGCTCACTTAAATGATCGGCATCTCCCATATGTTCATCATTGAACTCTTTTGAATCATAGTAGTTAAAAATTTCAGCACCATAGCTTTCAAGTGAATGGGTTTTTTCAAACAATTCTGCTGAGCTAGGAAGCCTTCCCTTATATGACTCCATACATGGAGTAATAACAACAAGACACCGATGACCATACTTTTTGGCATCTTTAGCAAGCTTTTCTAACCAGATTAATTGGTCTGGTTCCCTTTTATTCTCTCTTAAATGAATCTTAGCTCTTTTTTCTATTGAAGAAGTATCTATAGGTCCGTAAGTAATTTTTTTATCGTAACCTCTATCGCTTAATCTAGTTCTTCTAGTTTCAATTTTTTTACAGCGTTTATTAATTTTATCGACCAAACTTTTATCTATTAATCCCTCAATTTGTAAGGGTACATTAAAAAAATAATTGTATGCAACTGCCCGATTTCTTTCCTTTGTTTTTATCAACGAAAATCCTATTGTTGCAGGGTTAATAAAAACAATTATATTTCTTAAAGCTGGCAGAGATTTACGCTTCTCGTTATAAAAAGCATAAGCGAAGTATGCATCACTGCTTGTGAGCCCCATGTTAAAAAGCCCTTCTTTCATCGGAGAATAAAAAGCATAATCGGCGTTTGACCCCCTTAACGCTAGAGTGGTTATTTCAACAGAATAGTGTTCAAACGACTTACTTTTCTTTGCAACATACTGAAGAAATTTTTTGTCATAAAACTCTAAACTATCCTTATAAAAAAGACTTTTTATTAACAATTTTGTTTTTTTTAATAATTCCATATCCCCTCCAACGTGAACTGTAAAACCTTAAAAATCGTTTATAACTTTAATAATATGGTTAGCCTGATCAACCGAGAGCAAAGAGCTTATCGGTAGGGATAAAATGCAATTTTGAATATTCTCTGTAACCGGCAAGCTCAGTGAGTTGAATTTCTCATATGCTTGTTGTTTATGAGGAGCAACAGGGTAGTGGATTAAACTCTGTATCTCATTGTCTTCTAAATACTTCTGCAACTCATCTCGTTCATCACATAAAATAACAAACAAATGAAACGCATGTTCTTCGTCGTTATTCCAAGATGGTAAACGTATTTTAGCATTTACAATTTCGTTTTTATACTTATTAGCTAACACTCTCCTTTGATCAGTTTCAATATCTAAATAACTTAGCTTAACCCGTAGCATTGCCGCTTGAATTTCATCTAAGCGACTATTCACACCTTGATAAATATTTTTATACTTTTCATGTGAGCCATAATTGCGTAAAGCCTTAATAGCTCTAGCTAAATTCTCATCATTAGTTGTTATTGCTCCAGCATCACCTAATGCCCCTAAGTTTTTTCCAGGATAAAAGCTAAAGCCTGCTGCATCCCCCCAGCTTCCACACTTTTTCCCATTTATTTTTGCCCCATGTGATTGAGCACAATCCTCTAGTACCAATAAATTATACTCATCAGCGAGCTTAATTAATTCTGGCATAGGTGAAATCAAACCATATAAATGCACTGGTAAAATAGCTTTTGTTTTTCTTGTAATAGCTTTTTCTACTATTGTAGGGCATAGGTTATACGTATCAATATTTGGCTCAACTAATACAGGAACTAAATCATTCTCAGTTATTGCTAAAATGCTAGCAATATAAGTATTTGCTGGAACAATGACTTCATCTCCAGCCTTTAATTTTCCAAGCTCTTTCCAAGCTCTTAAGGTTAACGTAAGTGCATCAAGACCGTTAGCAACACCTATGGCAAATTTTACCCCACAGTAATCAGCAAACTCAGTCTCAAATGCTTCCAACTCTTTGCCCATTATATACCAACCAGTATCAATAACTCTTGAACAGGCATTCTTTAACTCCTGTTGGTATTGTGCATTTACTTTCGCTAAATCTAAAAATGGGATCATACTACTTCTCAATATATTTAATTATTTTTGCTGGATTACCAACAACCACAGCATAATCTGGAACATTCTTTGTTACTACAGCACCAGCACCAACCATACAATTAATACCTAAAGTTATACCTGGTAAAATAGTTGCATTTGCCCCAATTGACGCACCTGCTTTTATTACTATTTTTGAAAAACGATCAGGGTACTGTTGCGAGCGCGGTATTTTATCATTAGTAAATGTAGCACAAGGACCAATAAAAACATTATCATCAATGGTTATACCATCCCATAAATAAACACCTGATTTAATGGTAACATTTGAACCGATAACAACATCATTTTCAATTAAAGTATGAGCGCAAATATTGCAATTTAGACCAATAGTAGCACCAGCCAAAATTACAGAAAATTGCCATACTCTAGTCCCATCGCCAATATTTTGACTCTGAACATCACTCAAAGGGTGTATAAACATTATTTGTTGACCAACGCTATAAATTCCTGATAGTTACGTATGTAATCGGATTCACAATAATATTCACTAGCTAATATAAGCAGAACACAATCACTACTAAAATCATGCATTTCTCTCCACTGATGATTACCAATATATAATCCTAAATCAGGTGAGTTTAGAATGACACTTTCACGATATTCCCCGTTATCTAATATAAAGCGACAACTGCCTTTTACACAAATTGCAACTTGTTCTAAGTTAATATGCGCATGAAATCCTCTTGCGACACTTGCTCCTGTATTAAACAAGTAATAAACTCGCTTAACATCAAAAGGGATATTTTTTTGTTGCTCAAGTGAGATTAAGTCTCCGCGCTCATCACCTAAATTTTGAAAGTTTAATAATTTAATTAAACTCATCGTTAATCCTTAATAATTTCTAACAAATATTGACCATAGCTGTTTTTCAACATAGGTTTAGCCAGAACCTTTATATCAGGAGCAGTTAACCAACTGTTATTAAAGCCTATTTCCTCTAAGCATGCTATCTTATAACCTTGACGTTTCTCAATTGTTTCAACAAATTGTGCTGCTTCAAGTAAACTCTCATGAGTACCTGTATCTAACCAGGCAAAACCACGACCCAGTATTTCAACATTGAGTTTGTTTTTCTTTAAATATATTTCATTAAGGCAAGTGATTTCCAATTCACCGCGATGTGATGGTTCTACTTGCTTTGCTATTTCAACAACTGAACTATCATAGAAGTACAAACCTGTAACTGCATAGTGCGATTTGGGTTGAACTGGTTTTTCTTCAAGTGAAATCGCTTTTTGATTCTCATCAAACTCTACTACACCAAAGCGTTCAGGATCTTTTACTTGATAACCAAAAACGGTGGCACCTTGCCCATTTTTAGCATTTTGTACTGCGTGCTTTAATTTAGGAGTAAAACCTTGACCATAAAAAATATTATCACCCAATACTAGGCATACATCATCGTTACCAATAAAATCTTCCCCGAGTATAAATGCTTGGGCTAATCCATCAGGACTTGGCTGCACAGTATAGCTAAGTTCAATACCAAATTGTGAACCATCTCCTAGTAAACGTTTAAATGAATCACAATCTTCTGGCGTAGTAATAATTAACACTTCGCGAATACCTGCCAACATTAAAACCGACAGCGGATAATAAATCATCGGCTTATCATAAATTGGGAGTAGCTGTTTTGATACACCCAGAGTGATAGGGTAAAGACGAGTGCCTGAGCCACCCGCAAGGATAATTCCTTTCATATTATTCTCCTTGTTGCGCTGTATCAATTTCGCCAAGACGTTCACGTTGGTATGAACCATCTTGAACGTTCTGGCACCATCTTTGATTATTTAAATACCATAGGACAGTCTTATGTAAACCTGTTTCAAAAGTTTCGACTGGCGTCCAGTTTAATTCAGCACTCATCTTAGTTGCGTCAATAGCATAACGGCGATCGTGACCTGGGCGATCTGATACAAAAGTAATTTGGTTTGCGTATTGCTTTTCCTTAGGCACTAAATCATCTAAAATTTCACAAATGGTTTGTACAACTTCAATATTTTGTTTTTCATTATGACCACCTATATTATAGGTTTCACCCACTATACCTTCGGTCACAACTTTATAAAGTGCCCGAGCGTGATCTTCTACATACAACCAATCACGAATTTGATCACCCTTACCATATATTGGTAAAGGCTTACCTTCCAATGCGTTTAAAATCACCAATGGAATTAGCTTTTCAGGGAAGTGGTAAGGCCCATAGTTATTTGAGCAATTAGTAATAATTGTAGGGAAGCCATAAGTTCTTAACCATGCTCGCACTAAATGATCACTAGATGCTTTACTCGCCGAATATGGACTACTTGGCGCATAAGAAGTTTGCTCGGTAAATAAAGGCAGCTCTTTATCAAACGCACTACCTTCTTGTTCATCTGGGTGCGGTAAATCACCATATACTTCATCAGTAGATATATGATGGAACCTAAAAGCTTGTTTCGCTGCCGTATCAAGTGAATTCCAATACTCGCGAGCGGCTTCTAATAGAGTGTATGTACCTACAATATTAGTTTGGATGAACTCTGCTGGCCCAGTTATTGAGCGATCAACGTGGCTCTCAGCAGCTAGGTGCATTACTGCATCTGGCTTATGCACTTTAAAAACACGGTCAAGCTCTGCGTGGTTACAAATGTCAACCTGTTCAAATACATAGCGCTCATTACTCTCTAGAGATTTAAGAGACTCTAAGTTACCAGCATAAGTTAACTTATCAAGATTAATAACACTATCAGTAGTATTTTCGATAATATGACGAACAACCGCAGAACCAATAAAACCGGCACCGCCAGTAACTAAGATTTTCATTTACCAAATGCCTTTTGTGTCTATAAGGTAATCACTTTTAACAGTGCTATTTTTGAACTCTTGATGGTCAACAAGTAGTAAGTGAATATCTGCACTATTCTTTGCCATTTCAAATGTAGATAGCTGTAGTGTATTTATCTTACTTGGTAATTCATTAATATTAGGCTCAACAGCAATAACTGATCCAGAATGTAATTCAGCTATTTGTTTAGTAATATTTAAGGCTGGGCTTTCGCGTAAGTCATCGATATCCGGTTTAAATGCTAAGCCATAACAAGCTATAGTTATATCTTTTGCGGTTTTACTTGGGTTAGCTTGTAAAAAGTCTGCAATAGCTAGTTTAACTTTATTAATTACCCATTGCGGCTTTGCATCGTTCACCTTACGTGCTGTATGAATTATTTGCGCCTCTTCTGGCGTTTTACTAACAATAAACCACGGGTCTACAGCAATACAGTGCCCACCAACGCCTGGCCCTGGTTGTAATATGTTTATACGTGGGTGGCGATTAGCCAGTGATATAAGCTCCCAAACGTCAATGTCTAACTTATCGCAAATGATTGATAACTCATTAGCAAAGGCTATTTGCACATCACGGCATGAGTTTTCAGTTAATTTAGCCATCTCTGCTGTACGGGCATTAGTGATTACACACTCGCCTTGCACAAAGGTTTTGTAAAGCTCTACAGCGCGAGCTGAGCATTTAGCAGTCATACCGCCGATTACGCGGTCATTTTCAACCAACTCACGCACTACATGGCCTGGTAATACTCGCTCAGGGCAATGCGCAACATTTACATCTGCGCTTTCGCCTACAGCTTGTGGGAATGATAAATCAGGGCGTGCTGCTGCTAACCACTCAGCCATTTGCTCTGTAGCACCCACTGGTGAGGTAGACTCTAATATTACTAAGTCACCTTTTTTAAGTACCGGAGCAATCGCCTCAGAGGCTTTTTTGATATAGCTTAAATCTGGTTCTGGTATTGTAGAGTCATTGTTTTTGAATGGGGTTGGTACCGCAATTAAAAATGCATCTGCAGGCTCTGGGGAGGTTACTGCTTTTAGGTAACCCTCTGTTACTGCAGCATGTACGATCATGTCTAGATCTGGTTCTACGATATGAATTTCACCACGGTTAATGGTATCTACTGCATGTTGATTTACATCTACGCCAATTACGCTTTTTTTACGTGATGCAAACATTGCTGCTGTTGGTAGGCCAATATAGCCTAAGCCAATAACTGAAATCGTATT
>NZ_JACJDS010000060.1:0-18985 GCF_014163635.1 Pseudoalteromonas sp. SR44-8 | reverse complement strand
TATCAGCTATCAGCTATCAGCTATCAGCTATCAGCTATCAGAATGGCCTCTTAGTTAAATGGATATAACGGCCCCCTCCTAAGGGGCAGTTGCAGGTTCGATTCCTGCAGGGGCTACCAATAAAATCAATAAGTTATGTGTTTTTATTTTCCTTTCCTGTTTTTGTGTAGCACATTTGCAGCTGTTTTCTATGGAGTAGAATGTTGAAACTTGTGCAAATGAAGGAGTTAGATTTTGCTTGAGCTGGTTTTTAAGCATGTGCAGCATAATTATAACTTTTTCCCAAAAGTTGAAATTGGTGAAAGAGATTCTTTATGTAGGTTCTGCAAATTAAATAATGTTAAGTTTAATAAAAAGAAAGCTCATTCTTTTCCAGAGTTTCTTGGCAATAAAAGCATCTTTACAGCTAATGAATGTGATGAGTGCAATGCAAAGTTTTCAAAAATAGAGAAAAATTTAAGTGATTTTATACCGCCTACTTTCATTACTCGACTAAAAGGTAAGAAAGGCTATCGGCCAAATTATCTAAAAGGTGGTAGTAAAATTTATGGGGACGATCAATTCATAACATTAATACAAGAAAACTCTTCAGAGCAAAGTTCATTAAATTTTTCTTCACAAGCTTTTGATATGGTCAAAGTTTACAAGGCAATTCTTAAAAGTCTAATATCTATCCTTCCAGATGAAAAGTTAAAAGAATTTCACCCTACTTTAGGATGGTTGACCTCAAATCAGAACTTTGAAAGCCTTAATCATTTTCCTATTTTTTGGTGTGGGTATAGAATGCCTGATGTTAATTTTCCTATAAAAATGGAAATCGAATTAACTAGAGAAACTTCTGATAATCACATTATTTATCTTCTATATTGTCAATTTAATAACTATTTTATTTTTTTTCCTTTTTCCCCAACCAGCAAATTATTTTTTAAAGCTGAGCAAATAGCTCCAAAAACAATAGCTGAGAACATACATTATGAAAAAGTTGATTGTCGCGACGGGATAACAAGCCACTCATATAAAATCAACCTTTCTTTTGGTGAACCTGATATAACTTCGAGCGAAGAGCTTACTATAGAGCAGTTAAATAATATATTGAAAAACAGGGAAGGGAACAGTAACCAATGATGACCACAAGTATGAATCAGCTGAAATTCGCAACAACTAAAGCTAAGGATGGGTTATTTGATGAAGCTATAGAAATTTTATTGTTTACTTATCAAAGTGGAATATCATCAGATGCTGATATTTTAAAAATATTGCCGTATTATCAGAAAGCTGGCAGATACAACGAGCTTGAAAAACTTTGTCAAGAACAGTTCATTCCACAATTGGAACAATTAAATCATTCGACGTTTTCTCATAAATGTGAAGAAATTCAAAAATCTTTTCTATCCTTAAAGCTGTATAAGCTATATGCAAAGTTGGCTTTGTGTGCAGAAAGAGAAAATCAAACTATGGATGAAAAAAGATTTATTAGTTTTAGCCAACAATACTATCGGGTTTATGAAGAGCTTTTAGAGCAAGGTACCAAAGTCGAAGAGCTTAAAGAGTTTAAAAGTATTGCGAAAAGATACGGAAAGAACAGTAATATGTGGCCTGAGTTTTTGCAAAAAAAATTTTCTAAATATATAAAATAGTTAAACTCAGATAGTACAGTTATTTACAGAACCCCAAGTAAGAGCCTTTTTGCCATTCTGGGAAGTGGTTAGCTAGAGGTGATTTTTGGATTTGAGACTTTATTTGGTATGAGCTAAAGCTTAGTTTAGAGCTTTAGCTATTTGAAATGTTGTATTTAACGGCAATTTTATTTAAAAGTGATAGCTTTAGCTCTTTTTAGATTATAGGGAGCTTTAGCTAACTCGTTTCAGCTTTAGGTTATGCCTTTTCTACCTTCCATGAATAGTGCCTAGTGCTAGTGCCTATTAAAAAACGGCTTTAACCGCGAATCACTGACCTTTTGCTTTGAGTATGAGTTCACCATCATAATAGCTTTGTAAGCACTCGCCAGTTTCCTCAACGATGTTTAAATTGGTGTGTAATTTAATAGGTCTATCTTTTATCAATTTATCAGCCTCAGGTGTTTGCTTGCTACATATTCACTGTAGTAGAGCGGCAGGACTATATATTCCTTCTCCAGTGGTGATGATCCTTGCGTGCCTGTGGGTTTAATTGTTTGATAGGCTGGCATTTATTTAAAACCAAAGGAGTCAAATCCTGACTTCAGACATCAGAACTTTAGATTGACCTGATATCAAGCTAACTGATTGTATTTTAGACTTTGCTCTATCTGTTAAGATGTTGGTTTACACTTTTACGCGCGAATAAATGTGATTTTCCACACTTTTATGCGCGAATAAGTGTAGTTGTGTTGTATGAATTAAATTTACTACCAATTTAAACGGTGATGTTTTACCTTGTTGTGTAGTCGTTTTTAAGGGGTAACGAAGATATGGCAAGGCCTATTTCAATAGAAAACGCTGAGCATTATAACTGGGGTGATAATTGCGATGGCTGGCATTTGGTGCAAAGTGAGCAGCTGAGTGTTATTCAGGAGCGAGTGCCGAGTGGGGCGTGTGAGATGGCGCATAAGCATGAATTTGCAGAGCAGTTCTTTTTTATACTTAGTGGGCAGGCTAGTTTGAAAGTGGAAGCTGAAACGCACATATTAAATCCGCAGCAGGGCTTGCATGTGCCAGCAGGGGCTGTTCATCAACTATGTAATTATGGCCAAGATGACCTTGTGTTTATTGTTACTTCAACGCCGCCAAGTCATGGCGATAGAGTTAACCAATAACCCAGGTGGCCTAGACCTCCTGGATTATTGGTTATATTTTTATCCTAGCAAACTAGCAAACTAGCAAACTAGCTTCTAATTCCCTGGGCCACATTCCATACATTGATTAATGATGTCTGGGCCAAATTTAAGCTTGGCGTTTAAATCACGCAGTGCGGTACGAAGGCCTTCTTCTATCACAGGGTGATAAAATGGCATGTCGAGCATTTGTGGTACAGTCATTTTGTTTTGTACAGCCCATGCCAGTAGGTGGGCGATATGCTCAGCCTGTGGGCCAATAAACTCAGCACCTAAAAATAAGCCTGTGCCTTGCTCTGCGTATAAACGCATATGACCTTTATTTTTCAGCATTACGCGGCTGCGGCCTTGGTTTTCAAAGCTGACTTCACCAACTTCAAAACAACCACACTCACCATAACGAGCCGTTATTTGTTTGTACGTTTCACCGACCATAGCAATTTGTGGATCGCTGAAAACGGCTGCAATTGGCGCTCGGCGCAGGCCAATACGTACATCAGGAAAACGGCCTGCATTTTGCCCTGCTATTGTTCCTTGGTCGCTCGCTTCGTGCAGCAGTGGGATCATGTTACTGGCGTCTCCGGCGATAAATATATTGGAGTCGCCACATTGCATTGTGTGTTTATCAGCGATTGGTACGCCACGTTCATCAAGCTCAATGCCGGTGTTTTCAAGACCGAGTTTGTCGGTGTTTGGTACGCGGCCCGTCGCGGCAAGTACGTAATCAAATTGCTCGGTTTGTTTGTTGCCGTTTTTGTCTACATAGGTAAGCTGCGCTTTATCGCCTACTTGTTTCATATCGGATACGTTTGAATCGGTATCGACAAAAAACTCTTCAGCAAATACGGTATTTGCGTAGTCTTTTATAACTGGGTCGGTAATTGGGCCAATCGCGCCACCCACACCAAATAGTTTTACCTTAACACCTAAGCGATGCAACGCTTGGCCAATTTCGAGGCCAATAACACCAGGGCCAAATACAGCAACTGACTCTGGCAAGTCTTGCCAATCGAAAACGTCATCATTTATGATTAATCTGTCGCCAAAGTTATTAAATACGCTAGGGTAAGCAGGGCGAGAGCCGGTGGCAATTACAAAGCGCTTAGCGGTAATAATTGTATGGTCGTCAATCTGTACGCGATTGGCATCTAAAAATTTTGCGTAGCCTACTATTTTATCATCAGTGGGTAGCTCATCTACGGCTTCTACTACAAAGCCTACGAAGCGGTCACGCTCATTGCGCACACGTGCCATTACTTCAACACCGTTTATGGTTGGTTTTGAGCTGTGCACACCAAAGGCTGGCGCGGCTTCAATTGCATGGGCGGCTTCTGCGGCGGCAATAAGTAATTTACTTGGCATACAACCAACACGCGCACATGTTGTACCGTATGGGCCTGCTTCAATCATTAATACGTTGGGCGTGTGTTGTTTTGCATTGCGGTAAGCGCTTAAACCTGCGGTGCCAGCACCTATTACAACAACGTCTGTGTTCAGTTCTTTCATGGTGATGTCCTCAATACCAATTTTATTAAAAAACTGGTTTTAAATTAGTTAATAAAATAGGTATATGCATACCCAAACTACCTCAAGATACAGAATTCAGCGTGTCACAGGGGCTTGTATTAAAGCGTTAATTTGCAAAAATGAGTAAGTAACAACTATGAGAGTAAGTTCCTGTGACACGCCCGTTGGGTTGGTTTAAAAGCGATTTATACTGCGTTATTGATTTTAACAATAGAACCACTATTACTTGTAATCAATGCCTTGCCTAAATCGCTTTTAATTCCACCTGATGTTCGCATCTTGAAATAGTTTGGGTATGGATAGGGGCATTACTGCCCCTTATTATTTACTTAAGGTATTTACTTAATTAAGCAAAGTATTTTTCTAAATCGTCAGAGCCACCAATGTGCTTACCGCCGATAAATACTTGTGGTACGGTCTCACGGCCTGAAATAGCTTTTAGGCTAGTCAGTGATGCGCCAGCACCCATAGTGATTTCTTCGTATACTAGGCCTTTCTCTGTTAATAATGCTTTCGCTTTTTTACAGAAAGGGCAGCCAGGTTTAGTGAAAATGCTCACCGGCTCTGGTTTAACTTGTTTAGGGTTGATGTAATCAAGCATAGTGTCTGCATCTGATACTTCAAACGGGTCGCCAGGTAAATCTGGTTCGATGAACATTTTTTCAATTACGCCATCTTTAACCAGCATAGAGTATCTCCAGCTGCGTTTGCCAAAACCTAAATCGTTTTTATCAACTAACATGCCCATGCCGTCAGTGAATTCGCCGTTACCGTCTGGTAATAAGGTAATGTTTTGTGCTTCTTGATGCTCAGCCCATGCATTCATTACAAAGGTATCGTTTACTGATAAACACACAATGTCGTCAACGCCGTTTTGTTTAAGTACACCAGCTAATTCGTTGTAGCGTGGTAAGTGAGTTGATGAACAGGTTGGTGTAAATGCACCGGGTAGTGAAAACACAACCACTGTTTTACCTTTAAAAATGTCATCGGTAGTTACTGATTTCCATTCGTCATTTTGACGTGTTGCAAATGTAACCTGTGGAATTGTTTGACCTTCAATATTCTTTAACATGTTTTTTAGTTCCTCTTGATTTGTTGATAGCCATTATGTCGTGAAAGTTATAATAGCTCCAATCGTTTGTTTATATTAGTATGATAGGTATTACCGATTAATTGTGAGTTTGCAGTGAATTTAAAAGATCTTGAATACGTAAAAGCGATTGCGCACTTTAAGCATTTTCGTAAAGCCGCCGATGCATGTTTTGTCAGTCAACCCACTCTCAGTGGACAGGTTAAAAAACTTGAACAAGAGCTTGGTGTTACTTTATTTGACCGCTCTACTAAGCAGGTTACTTTAACGGCTCAAGGTGAACGTTTGTTGACACAGATCAAAGTGATCTTAGAGCAAACCCAAATATTAAAAGAGCTAGCAGCAACGTCATCGTCGCCACTACAAGGTAAAGTAAGAATAGGTATTATTCCAACGATTGCACCGTATTTATTACCCACCTTACTCACCTCGATGAAAGAAGCGTTTGCTGATAGCCAATTTGCTTTTGTTGAGATGCAAACCGCGACTATATTAAGCGCACTGGATAACGGTGAGTTAGATATAGCTATATTAGCAGATGTGCCTGAACTTAAACTTTATCATACAGTTAAATTGTATAAAGAAGACTTTTTGGTCGCTATGTCAGCGCAAAATAGTTTAGCAAAACGCAGTAAAATAGCGTTAGATGAGCTACAAGAGTGCAGTTTATTGATGCTCAGCGATGGTCATTGTTTTAAAGATCAAGCCCAGCAATTTTGTTTTGCCGCTGGGGTTGATGTGTCCAATGAGTACCGAGGTAATAGCTTAGAAACCTTATTAGCATTGGTGGCTATGGATGATGGGGTAACCTTTGTGCCTAAGCTTGCGTGCACAGAGCGTGCAGGTATTAGCTACTTGCCAATCTTCCCAACTCAACAGCGAAGTGTGGTGTTGGCTTGTCGTAAACATTACCCGCATTTAGCGGGCATTGAATTACTTGCTAATTGGCTTATTGAGCACCCAAGCTTACACCAACACTTGACTAAGGCTCTAAATTAGTCAGTTCTACTACATCATTTATTTGAATATTAGGCAGTGGTTGTTGGTCAATACTGACGGCAACCGCACTTTGTTGATATACCTGCTCAACTTGTATTTGATTGAGCGTGGTGATCAGGTGTGGCATTTTATTTCCCGCAGCATCCGTTAAATAGTTATGATGTGCAATATTTAAACGTTGGCCTTTTTCAATACCATGGGCTTTGCCTAAATTAATAATTAGCTTATTGTTTTCTATATGTAGTATTTTACCTTGGGTTTCAAGGCAAGCCATTGCGGCTTGTAAGTCGTAACTAACGGTTTGGTTTATGTCAGCTATATTTTGGCCGTAATCTGAATTCCAAAATTTATCACTAAACACGTCAATAATTGCAGTTTTTTCAAATGGCCAGATAGCTTGACTGCGATAACTTTTTTGCCACATTCGCTCGTAAGTGGTGCCATCAAATAAGGCAAAATCTATTTTATATGAACGTTGGTAGGTTTCGTCCTGCCAAAAAGCATAACTGTTATTGAGTTTATCGCCATTTGAGATATCAACAATTTGACTTAACAATACATACTGAGAATTACTGCGGCTCGATATTTCTTCTAATAGGGCATTACTGTAATCGTATTGTTGATTAAAAAATTCGCCAACGCGGATCGGAAAGTTAAAATAGGCAGTTGGTTTAGCATTCATAGCTGATTGATTTAACGTTTTGTAGAGTGCTTCGCTGGTGGCTTTGTTAATGTCAAATATTTGACCCATCTTCGCTTGTTCGCGATTATTTAATTGTGTTTGGGTGATCGCAACAAATTTAGTAAATTGGTTCGCAGGGCAGTGTTCTTGTTGAGGGAAGATATCTAAGCGCAAAGTAATTGCAAATTGATCGGCTTTACGATCTTCGCTGATCATCTCTATTTTTTGAATTTCGCCATGGCTGTTTATTTTTAGCTGATCTTGAGTTAACACCCCATCTACTAAGGTTTGCATTGAGCTGACGCGTGCCCCTGAGAACACTAAAGCTTGGGTGATAGCATCTTTTATTGCCGCCGATTTTGCCGCACTTATGTCATCATTTTTAATGCTTGCATGGCCGGTTGATTCATACCATTGAGCAACTGTATGGGAGGGAAATAGGCTAATACTCAGCCAACTGCTGGCGATTACTACCATTGATAAAATTCGCTTCATTACCCTAACCCCATGAATATACATTTGCTATTAACAGTGACAGAGCAAGGACTGTACCAATTGTTTTGCAAGGTTGCTTTAAAACCGTCATAGCAGTTAATTATGGCATTGATCGTGCATTGAGTTAGTTATTAATGTCTCTTTTAAAGCGTGAGAAAAGCCATGCGTATTGTGATTTCAATTTGTATATTAGCAAGCTTAGGTCTAGCTGGCTGTAGCAGTATTTTTGATAAACATGTGGAATATAAGTATATTGAGCCAGATAACTACCCAATTCTAAAAGCCGTGGGTTATGCGCCGATCAGTGCGCAACCGGGTGATAACCAATCACAACGCTCATTAATGGCGATTAAAGCATCAAAACTAGAAGCGTATCGTGAGCTTGCAGAGCAAGTATATGGGCAAAAAATTACCGCAGGTACCACAGTGCAAGGCAGTATTGCACAAAACGATCACTTGCAAGGGCAAGTACAAGGGATTATTAAAGGCGCACAAGTAATTAAAACCTATGCCGTAGGTGATACCTATGCCACTGAGTTACAACTTGATATGAAGCGGGTGCATGATTTATACATAGGTGAAATTAAACCACGCGAAGTTAAAAAAGTAACTTATTACTAAAACGCTTGATCTAATAAATTCGTTGTTATTTACGTTAGTAACTAACAAAATACACGCTAAAATATCTCACAGTGAATACTTCAGTGCTATGCTTTATTTAATGTTTTTTATTGAATAAAGCTTGTGGCACGTAAAAAAATAACTCGGTTTTTATTAATATGCTTATGGTCGCGTCAGTGAGCGTTTTACACTTTGGCTGCGTGCTTTTGCGATGCCCGTTACTGCATTTTGCGCTATTGTTTATATTAGTTACCAGTGTGGTTTTTGCCGATCGTCTCCCCATCCAGTTTAATGTCTTTTTAGAAAAAATGAACCTGCAATTTGGACCAACGCGCGTAGCGGTAGCACGAAATTGGCAAACGATGTTGGTTCAGTCACAGAATCAAACTGGCAATAAAAGTATCTAGCGAAAGGTAGTTATAAATGCAGGGTAGATCAATTAATCAGAAGTAGGCACAGGTGAGGCTCAAGAAGGGGTTATGCTTTTAAGTTATGGACGATTTTACTGTTACCGTGAACAACACTACCACCTTGGTCATATGTTGTAGAGGTTGGCACACCAATTAAAATGTCTTTTAATTGTTTGACGGTTAATTGTGCATGGTGGGCTGCATGAGCATTAACATCATTTTTCTTTTTACATGACTCTAATAATTTACGCACATCACTAATTAAGTTTGTCACTTCGTCAGATTCAACGTCATTATTTGCAAGTAAGGTTTTGAGCTCTTTGTCTAAAGTTTGAATTTGACTCAAAAAGGCGAGTTTTTGTTTCGCGACATCTTTTAGACCCTCACCACGACGGGAAGCTATAGCGGTTAATTCATCTTCTAAGATATCAGCAAGGGATGTTAAGCAATTTAGCTGCATAACAAGTTTAGAACTGATCAGACTGTTGTGATCAGCCATACACATCAAACTCAAATGCAGCGATATTTTTTGCTAACTTTTCAGCATCAATCTGATATTTACCTTCAGTAATTGCTTTTTTTAGCTCAGCCACTTTGTTGCTATCAAAACCAGAAGACTGCTGTGCTTTGTCTTGCAAAGATTTTAACTGTTGCGCTTGTGGTGTTAAGCTTACTGAATCAGCAGTCGCTTTTGGCGTAGTTGCTTGCGCAGTATTAGCATTATTGTTTTGTAAATCAACTTTTTGCTGTTTTGCATTGGTCAACACATTAGCCTGTTGCTGACCTTTATTTACTTGGCTTACCATGATTTCAACCTATACATTATCCAACACATGCCTTGTTATCGGCAACCATGCTAGAAACTTTAGCATAAATACGAAAGTTTAAATAATTACCTGCACAGACTCAACACCGTCAACACGGGCATTTAAAACTTTCCCTGATTTTGCATTTTTAACTTTTACTTGCTCCCCTAAAGTACCATCTTCTAGGGCTAAACCGGAAGTTTTTATTTTCAATCCTCGAATTATTGCGAAAATAGTGACATTATCCCCTTTGCAGACCATACAGATTTGATTTAAAGCAACAGGGTAACCACTGCGGATATTGCGTTTGCTGCGGCTACCAATCAACAGTTCTTCATCTTGTAAGTACTGTGCTCTTACGAAATGTTTTGGTTTCATAATCAAACGTAAATGATGGGGTTCGATAACTTCACCCCGACTTAAATTTTCAGTGGCTATAATCACAGGGGATAGTTCAATCATACGTACATGAACATATTGACTCCAACCATTTAGGTCATCACATTTTATTTGTACGGTTATTTGGCGATTAAATGGCGGCTCAGTAGGAATATTAAATGCAAGGTCGCTGTTGCAGCCACGATCTGGGATCCGGCTATCCAATGTTAAGGCGTTGAGTTCCTTATCATCGGCAGTATTAGGGTCTAGTTGATCATAGACATGAGATACAGCAAGTTCTTGCAATTGTTCTTTGCTATATGTTTGCGCATACAGTGGAGTTACTAGGCATAAGCTAGCAAGAAAATAAAAAACACTGTATCTTCGGCTTTTTTTTAACAAACTCATAATGTTTCGACTATGCTTATGGTTGAAAACAGGGTATAAATATTTAGCGTCAATAAACAGACGCTCCCGTGTAGTTATGTAGCTTTACAGAAAGAAAGCAATTATTGTTCCGTTCTTATTCGCTTTCTTCAGGAGATTGAAATGGCAGGCATTTTAGACTCAGTTAACCAACGCACTCAATTGGTTGGGCAAAACCGTCTTGAATTATTATTATTCAAGCTAAGAGGGCGGCAGCGCTTTGGCATCAATGTGTTTAAAGTGAGAGAAGTACTGCAATGCCCTCCTTTGACAAACATGCCAAAGTCAAATGCGTATATAAGAGGTGTCGCACATATACGCGGGCAAACTATTTCTGTTATCGATTTATCGATGGCCGTGGGTGGTCCTGCGATCGAAAATATTAAAGATAGTTTTATAATCATTGCTGAATATAACCGTTCCGTACAAGGGTTTTTGGTTGGTGGCGTTGAGCGAATTGTTAATATGAATTGGGAAAAAATAATGCCGCCACCGTCAGGAGCTGGCAGATATTCATATTTAACTGCAGTGACAGAAATTGAAAACGAGTTAGTCGAAATTCTTGATGTAGAAAAAATATTAAACGAAATTTGCCCGGTGAATACCGAAGTCAGTGCTGCAATAGCTAATGATGGTGAAATTCAAAAAGACTTAGGTGAGCGCATTGTGTTTATTGCCGATGACTCTGCCGTTGCTCGTAATCAAGTCAAACGTGCATTAGAGCCGTTAGGCGTGCAAACAGAGCTGGCTAAAAATGGTAAAGAAGCATTAATACGCCTTCGTGAGATTGCTGCACTTGATTGTAAGCATGATATTACCGAGCGAGTAGGATTGTTGATTTCTGATGTTGAAATGCCAGAAATGGATGGTTATACCCTAACCGCTGAAATAAAAGCAGATCCAAAGTTAGCCCCCTTACATGTTATTTTACATACATCGCTCAGTGGTGTATTCAATCAAGCGATGATTGAAAAAGTGGGTGCTGATGACTTTATAGCTAAGTTCAATCCGGATGAGTTAGCTACAGCAGTGAAAAAATGGGTTCATTGTGACTAATTTGAAAAGGCGGTGTTACTTTGGAAAATAAGCATTTACAGCAAAGCGAGTACGATCAGTTTCGCTCTTTTTTAGAGCAACAATGTGGCATTGTTCTGGGAGATAATAAGCTTTATTTAGTCAAAAGCAGGCTTGCTCCGCTAATGGTTCGTTTTAATGTTGAATCATTGTCACAATTGGTTAGTAAAACACTGAGTCCGCATGAGCGGCAGTTACGTGCCGCAGTCGTTGATGCTATGACGACCAATGAAACTTTATGGTTTCGGGATCAATACCCGTTTGAACTATTGCAAAGTAAGTTATTTCCGGAACATAAAGAGTTACGTCGTCCGTTGAAAATTTGGTCTGCGGCAAGTTCCTCTGGACAAGAGCCATATTCTATTGCTATGTCGGTTGCTGAGTTTCAAGCTAAACAGCCGGGTGTATTAAAAATGGGCGCGCAGATAATCGGCACTGATATTTCTAATACTATGTTAGATATGTGTAAGCATGCAGAATATGACTCCCTTGCTCTAGCTAGAGGGCTGTCGGTAGAGCGCAGGAAAAAGTTCTTTAAAGATAGTGGCAACGGCATGGCGCAAGTAAACGACTCAATAAAAAAATTAGTGAGTTTTAGACATCTTAACTTATTAGATTCATACGCGCTAATGGGCAAGTTTGATATTATTTTTTGCCGCAACGTGCTGATTTATTTCGCACCAGAGGTTAAAGCCAAAATTATTGCTCAGTTTGCTCAAGCACTAAATCCTAAAGGGTATTTATTTTTAGGCGCATCAGAGTCTATGTCAGGGTTAAGTGACGAATTTGACATGGTACGCTGTAATCCAGGTATTATTTATCAAAAGAAATAGCTTACCAGCGTATTTAACGCGCTAAAACACAAGTTACTCAAATCTCATCGGTGGTAAAACCGAATCTTGAATACTATAAAACGATGTGGCTCCACATCGTTTTTCTTTTTAAATCAAATGATTAAACGAACCATAAAACATCAACCTAATTGGCTCAACTTTTGCATTAATCATCTTAAGTCAATTTTTTGGAGATGGTTATGGCTATCAGTTTTGATAAAGCATTTGGGGTTCATCCTCATGCAATGTTGATCCGTTCGCAACGTGCTGAGTTATTAGCAACCAATATCGCTAATGCTGATACGCCGGGCTATAAAGCGAAAGACATCGACTTTGCCTCAGCATTGAAAGCGGCAAAAAGCCACCAACAAGGCGGCAATAACATGGTAACAACTAACCCAAACCACATTGCCGGTGGCAGTCGTTATGTTGGTAATAGTGAAATGTTTCGCTCGCCAAATCAAGCAGATACAGGTGATGGCAACTCGGTTGATATACAAGTGGAACGAAACTTGTATACAAAGAACTCATTAGAGTATCAGGCAAGCCTGCAATTTATGAGTAGTAAAATTAAAGGCCTTAAAAAAGCCCTCGGTAGTCAAGGAGCCTAAGCATGAGTTTATATAACGTTTTTGATATTTCAGGTAGTGGTATGAGTGCGCAAAATGTGCGTTTGAACACAACCGCGAGTAATATTTCAAATGCTAATAGCATTAGCTCAAGCCAAGACAAAACTTACCGGGCGCGCCACCCTGTTTTTGCAGCTGAACTGATGAAAGCATCAGAATCAAGCGGTAATGTTCAGGGGTCGTCTGTTGGCGTTAAAGTGTTAGGTATTGTAGAGAGTAATAAACCATTACAAATTGAATATAACCCTAATCATCCTAGTGCGGATGAAAACGGTTATATCTACAAACCTAACGTTAATGTCGTTGAAGAAATGGCTAATATGATTTCTGCCTCACGCTCTTATCAAACCAATGTGCAAGTTGCTGATGCAGCGAAGCAAATGTTAAGTAAAACACTGTTGCTTGGGCAGCGGTAATTGAGGAAAGATTATGAGTAACGATATCAGCAGCACATCGTCAACTTATTTAGATTCGATTAAGTGGCAAGATAAACAGGTTAGCAGTGATAAGAAAAGTGATGCGTTAACCCAAGAAGATTTCTTCTCATTGTTAACACAGCAACTGTCGTTTCAAGATCCCAGCAAACCAGCTGACAATGATCAAATGATCGCGCAGATGACAAGTTTCACCATGGCTGAAGGTATCTCAAACCTTAATAGTAATTTTCAGTCATTAGCCGCATCGATGACATCTAACTCAGCACTACAAGCATCGACTTTAGTGGGTAAACAAGCATTACTAGAGTCTAATACATTAGACCTAAACGATGTTGGTAGCGCTAAAGGAACCGTGGTTGCAGAAGAGCCTGTAGAAAACTTATTTCTACGAATTGAAGATTCATCTGGTCAGTTGGTGCGTAGTATTGATTTAGGTGCGCAATCAGCGGGCGCTGTCCGTTTCGAGTGGGACGGCATGAATGATAATAAAGAACGTTTACCACCAGGTGAATATAAAATTAAAGCTGAAGGGCAGTTAAATGGTGAGTACACGGCTTTACCTATAGCTACTTTTAAGAATATCGAGAGTGTTAATATTAATGGTGCAAACGGCATTATTATAAACACTAAAGAAGGTGCGGTTAGGCTAGCTGACGTTGCAGAAATCGCGTAAAAATTTTAATTATTAGTTAGCCACAGGCTAAACATTGACAGATTAGAGGTGAATTATGAGCTTCAATATTGCATTAACTGGCATTGCTGCCGCACAAAAAGACTTAGATGTAACAGCAAATAATATTGCTAACGTAAATACGGTAGGCTTTAAAGAGTCACGTGCTGAATTTGCTGATGTATACGCATCTTCGGTATTTAGTTCAGGCAAGACAAAAAATGGTGATGGTGTACAGACAACTATGGTGGCACAACAGTTTCACCAAGGTTCACTAAAGTTCACTCAAAACTCATTAGATTTAGCTATCACAGGTGAAGGTTACTTTGCCATGAGCCAAGATTTAGGGGCACAAGATTTTACTTATTCGCGTGCAGGCGCATTTAAACTTAATAAAGATAACTTTATTGTTGATGCTAAAGGCAATTACTTGCAGGGTTTTCCTGTTGATGAAGCTACAGGTGATACAACATCGGTAAGTTTAAGCACGTCATCAGCGTTACAGATCCCTGATTCATCAGGATCACCGCGAGCTACGACGAATGTTTACTCTTCGTTTAACTTAGACTCGCGTGCAACCTCGCCGTCAATAACTACTTTTGATCCTACAACGAGCGCATCATATAATAGCTCAACATCAACAACAGTATACGACTCGTTAGGTGAGCCGCATGTTTTACAGTTTTTCTTTGTTAAAACAAATTCTACAGTAACGGGTAATGACAATGAGTGGCAAACTTATGCGACCTTAGATGAAAAGCCATTTAGCCCTGCAGGTGTTGAAGAGACTGCTCCTCCTTACACACCATTATCAACCTTTCAGTTTGATTCTAGTGGTAAGCCATTAAACACAGATGGTGTCGCGAATACAGATAACACATTCAATCCATTAGCAATTCCAAGCGGTGCTGGTGCGGCAGTAGGGCTATCTGATTTATTAACAAATGGTGCCAGCTTCCCTGAAAATGTTACTGTTAATTGGCGCGATGAAGCGGCCACCGATAATAAAGTCCCGACTCAATATGCTAGTCGTTTTGAAGTTAAAGCACTTGAGCAAGATGGTGCTACTGTTGGACGTTTAGCCGGTATTGATATTGGTAGTGATGGTAAGATTGTCGCTTCATACAGTAATGGAGATACCTCATTCTTAGGGCAAGTAGCGATGGTGCGCTTTTCTAACTCACAAGGCTTACAACAAGCTGGTGATACAGGTTGGAAAAAAAGTTTGACGTCTGGTGAGCCAATCGCTGGCGAACCAGGTTCTGGTACTTTAGGTTCCATTAACTCTACAGCGCTTGAGCAATCAAACGTGAATTTAACGAATGAACTCGTAGATTTGATCAGTGCACAGCGTAACTTCCAAGCAAACTCACGTGCGCTTGAAGTGAATTCAACACTACAGCAAGCTATTTTGCAGATCCGCTAATCTCGTTCTAATATTTTTTATAATCCGACACCTAGGCTGCTATTTATTAGCAGCCTTTTTTATTTGCGATTGATTATTTTTTGTAACTTATCACGTCAGTTTATTGTGGCACTTATCTTGCATTTGTCATGTTATAGATTTTTAACGTGAGTCGATGTTATGGACAAGATGGTCTACATTGCAGCGTCTGGAGCTAAGCAAAGTTTGCGGGGCCTAGAGCTTAAAGCAAATAATTTAGCAAATGCCAATACCACAGGTTTTAAAGCTGACTTCGCACAAGCGCGTTCGATGCAAGCTTTTGGCGAAGGCCTGCCGACACGTGTATTTACCATGCAAGAGCGGCCTGGTTCCAATATGACTTCCGGCGGTATTGTTGAGACTGGACGTGATCTAGATATTGCTATGAGCGATAAAGGATGGCTTACGGTGCAAGATGCTTCAGGTAATGAGGCATATACAAAAGTCGGTACGTTGAATATCACTCCTGACGGCGCTTTGATCACCAGTCACGGGCGTCAAGTTATTGGCGAAGGTGGACCAATTATTTTGCCATTGCCAGTGGAGAAAATTGAATTTAGTGAAGATGGCTCTATCCAAGTTCGCCCGCAAGGAGCTCCAGCTAACTTTTTAGAAGTTGTTGATCGTTTGAAGGTGATCAAGGCAAATAATTCAGAGCTTGAAAAAGGTAATGATGGCTTATTTCGGCCAAAGCCTGAATTACTGGATAATGATATATGTGGATTTTGTGACATCTCTAATGATGTGAAAGTGATGAGTGGCACTTTGGAAATGTCAAATGTGAATCCGGTACACGAGATGGTAGATATGATAAACCATCAACGCCAATTTGAATTACAAGTTAAGTTAATGAAAACGGCTGAAGAAATTGACGAACGTCAAACTCAATTGCTGCGTATTGTTTAACTTTATTGAGAGGATATTAATATGAATCCTGCATTGTGGATAAGTAAAACGGGGCTTGATGCCCAACAAACTGACATTTCGGTTATCTCAAATAATTTAGCCAATGCCAGTACCGTTGGTTATAAGAAAAGCCGTGCTGTGTTTGAAGATTTACTTTATCAAAATATTAATCAGCCGGGTGGACGTTCATCACAAGATACTGAAATGCCCTCAGGTTTAATGCTTGGTGCTGGTACCAAAGTGGTTGCTAATCAGAAAAACTTTTCTCAAGGCAATATGTTAACCACCGAAAATTCATTGGATTGGATGATATCAGGGCCCGGTTTTTTTGAAGTTTTACAGCCTGATGGCAATATCGCTTACTCTCGAAATGGTCAATTTACCACGGATGAAGACGGCCGTATTGTTACTGCCGGCGCTGGTTTTCCCGTACAGCCAGAAATGAATGTACCTGATGACGCACAGTCCATTACTGTATCGCAAGATGGAGAGGTATCAGTACGTATCTCAGGGCAGCCAGAGAATGTGGTAATAGGTCAGTTAACGATCAGTGATTTTATCAATCCATCAGGTCTAGAGCCTGTAGGTCAAAACTTATATACCGAAACGGCAGTCAGTGGCGCACCTGTGCAAGGTAACCCTGGCCTAGAAGGATTAGGCACTGTTGTGCAAGGTGCACTTGAAACCTCTAACGTAAATGTAACTGAAGAATTAGTTAACCTGATTGAAACTCAACGGATCTATGAAATGAATTCAAAAGTGATTTCAGCGGTTGATGAAATGATGAGTTATATCAGTCAGCAACTTTAATTAATTCGGAGCAAAGTTATGCGTAATTTATCTATAGTCTTAACGGGTGCATTTATATTGAGTGGTTGTATGACAACTCAAAACCACAGCGTGGTTCAAGATGATCCATACTATGCTCCCATGTATCCAGAGCCTGCCGCAGAGCAAATCGTGCCGACAGGCTCATTGTTTGATAGTAATTTATCAAATGATTTATATTCAGATAAAAAAGCCTTACGTACTGGAGATATTATTACAGTTAAGCTGCAAGAATCGACGCAATCATCAAAAGCAGCTAAAACTGAAACGGATAAACAAAGTGATGCCAGCTTAGACCCTGTCATTGGGTTAGGCGGACTACCGGTTAATATTGGTGGTGATAGTATTCAGTTTGGTGTGGGCAGCGGTGCAAAATTCAAAGGTGATACTAAGTCAAACCAATCTAATAGTTTATTTGGTGATATTTCCGTGAATGTTATGCGTGTATTACCTAATGGTAATTTAGTGATCCGTGGTGAAAAATGGCTGACTTTAAACACCGGCGAAGAATTTATTCGTCTGGAAGGACTTGTGCGCCCACAAGATGTTACTGCAGATAATACTGTGACCTCTAATAGAATCGCGAATGCTCGGATTCAATATTCTGGTAAAGGGCAAATGCAAGAGACTCAAACGGCAGGGTGGTTAACTCGATTCTTCACCAGCTCTCTGTTCCCTTTTTAAAGGATGTTGATATGAATAGCTTGAAAGCGTTGCTGTGTATATGTTTATTAAGTTGGCACTTTAGTGCAAGCGCTGAACGTATTAAAGATGTCTCAATGGTTGAAGGCGTTCGCTCAAACCAGCTGGTTGGTTATGGTCTCGTGGTTGGTTTACCTGGCACCGGTGAGCAAAGTCGTTTTACTGAACAAAGCTTTAAAGCCATGCTAAATAGTTTTGGTATTACCATGGCATCGAATTTAAAACCCAAAATCAAAAATGTAGCTGCGGTTGCTGTGCATGCTGAGTTACCTGCATTTAGGAAGCCAGGGCAGACAATCGATATTACTGTATCGTCAATAGGTAGTGCGGGTAGCTTACGTGGCGGAACATTACTACAAACCTTTCTAAAAGGGGTTGATGGGAATACTTATGCTATCGCACAAGGTAGCTTAATTGTTGGTGGATTAGGTGTTGAAGGAGCCGATGGTAGTAAGATCGTAATGAACACGCCTACGGTAGGGCGTATTCCTAATGGCGCAACGGTTGAACGGGCAATTAAAAGTCCTTTTATGCAAGGTGATTACATAACCTTTAATTTAAATCGTCCAGATTTCACTACCGCTAAACGTTTAGAGCAAACTATTAATGAACTTATCGGCCCAGACAGTGCACATGCACTTGATGCCGCTTCAATACGTGTTATTGCACCGCGTGATGCGTCGCAGCGTGTTGCTTATTTATCTACGCTTGAAAATTTAGAGTTTAAACCAGCGGATACTTCGGCAAAAATTATCGTTAATTCACGTACTGGTACCATAGTGATCGGCAAAAATGTAAAGTTACAAGCGGCGGCAATTACCCATGGTGGCTTGACTGTTACGATTGCGGAACAGCAAAATGTATCTCAGCCTAACGCATTAAGTGAAGGGGAAACGGTCGTTACTAATCAAAGTATTATTGATGTTAACGAAGATGATTCTCGAGCCTTTGTATTCAACCCAGGTGTTAGTCTTGACGATTTAGTACGGGCAATTAACGAAGTCGGCGCAGCGCCCGGTGACTTAATGGCAATACTAGAAGCATTAAAAGAAGCGGGGGCCATCAGCGGTCAACTCGTGGTTATTTAACCATATTGACCCCCTAAGTTTGCGTTAACTCGCATTTAGGGGGGGCTTGACTTGCATAATTAATCAACGCTTTTATACTTTCGCAAACTCGCAAACTCGCAAACTCGCAAACTCGCAAACTCGCA
>NZ_JACJDS010000005.1:0-170268 GCF_014163635.1 Pseudoalteromonas sp. SR44-8 | reverse complement strand
GTAAACGCCATGAAAGCACATCCATGTGCAAGCATGGCTTTCATTTCATCCATGAAATGAATTACTCATCAATTGCTTATTTTCAGGGCGTGATGACGGGGGAGGGTGTTAAACGTGAGATTGGTACTTGGTCTTGGCATATTAAAGCTAGTGACAAAGCATATTTAAACTTACACAGATTTCATAGTTAATTTTTCTTGACTATGAGATGTAAATTATTGACTCTTATATAAAATAAAAATAAGGAAGTTTCGGTTTAATGGACAATAAAATCTTTTTAGATAGGCCTATATTTGTTTGGATTATAACGATATTAATATTGTACTCTGTTTTTTGTTTTTCTTTGGAAACACTACCTAATCTAAGCGCCGATACAAGACTGTTTTTAAAATATTCAGAAATAGTCGTTGTAGTAATTTTTACCTGCGAATACTTCATACGCATTTTATTATCCCCGAAGCGCCTAAGGTTTATTTTCAGTTTTTATGGTCTTGTCGATTTAATCGCTATCCTGCCTTTCTATTTAGCTTTTGCTATTGATTTACGCAGCTTTAGGCTAATCCGCTTATTGCGTTTGATTAGAGTATTAAAAGTTGCACGATATAACTCAGCATTACAACGCTTTAGCAAAGCTCTATTTTTAGCTAAAGAGGAGTTGGCTATTTTTACAGGTTTGAGTTTGATCTTGCTCTACCTTTCTGCGGTGGGCATCTATCATTTTGAGCATGTAGCTCAACCAGAAGTATTTAAATCTATTTTTGATAGTCTTTGGTGGTCAGTTGCTACATTAACTACAGTCGGATATGGTGATATCTACCCTATAACAATAGGTGGACGCTTTTTTACTTTCATTATTTTAATGATTGGATTAGGTCTAGTTGCGGTTCCAACAGGTATTGTTGCGTCTGCACTTTCGGCCGTTAGAAGGCAGTCTGAGTAAAAATAGTATAACCTTATTCAAGGTTTTGTCGCTCTGGCGAAGGCTGCCGCTGACCCCTATCCGAACTCTCTGTAGGAGATGGCTTCAGCCACGAATTATTCTACACCAGTGATAGAGTTAACCATCGTAGGCGCTGAGCTTGCTGGCGCGTGTGGTTTGTAAGTTGGGCTTTAGCCCAAAAAGTTGTATTACCTTGGCTGATGGTTTTTACTGCTAACTTGCTAACTTGCTAACTTGATGACTTGCTAACTTTCTATATATAATCTTACTTGTGCAAATACGCACATAACTTGTTTGTTATTAGCTATTTTCTTCTATCCAGGTACGCGCTATTCTGATGTCATTCGATAATGGAATTAATAACACATGCTTAAAAATACAAAATCTTCGTACGGTGTGGTTGCCATTTTATTACATTGGTTAATGGCGGTAATGGTGATTGGCTTATTTGGCCTTGGCTTGTACATGGTTGAACTTACTTATTACGATAGTTGGTATAAAGGTTCTTTGGATTTACATAAAAGCGTAGGGATCACCTTAGTTGCTTTATTAATTTTTAGATTTGCTTGGCGTGCATTGGGCACGCAGCCTGAGCCAGTAGCTGGCAGCAGTAAAGCGTTAAATAATGTAGCGCATACAGTACATATATTTTTATATCTACTGCTTAGCGTCATTGTGATTTCAGGGTATTTGATTTCTACTGCGGATGGTCGTGCAATTGAGGTGTTTACCTTATTTAGTATTCCCGCAATTGATTTTTCAGTAGCTAATCAAGCAGATATTGCAGGTAAAGTTCACTACTATGTGGCGTGTAGCCTCATAGGATTAGTGGTTTTACATGCTCTTGGGGCGTTAAAACATCACTTTATCGATAAAGATAAAACCTTAGTTAGAATGATAAAACCACAAAAGGATGATTAATAAATGAAAAAAATATTACTTTCAGCTGCAGTAGCAGCAACATTGTTTGGTGCTAATACTGCACACGCTGCAGATTATGTTATTGACACTCAAGGTGCCCATGCATTTGTAAACTTTAAAATTAAGCATTTAGGTTATAGCTGGTTACACGGTCGTTTTAATACTTTTGACGGCGGCTTTAGCTACGATGCAGCTAACCCAGATGCATCACAGATCATGGTTAATATTGATACTAAAAGTATCGATTCGAACCATGCTGAACGTGATAAGCATTTACGTGGTAAAGAGTTTTTAAATGTTGATAAGTTTCCAACAGCGACCTTCAAAAGTACGTCAATTAAGTTTGATGAAGAGGGTGATGAAGCTGATGTAACAGGTGAGTTTACCCTTCATGGTGTAACAAAAACGATTACCTTTGAAATCGATAAAATTGGTGAAGGTAAAGATCCATGGGGTGGTTACCGAGTTGGCTTTGAAGGTGAAACCAGTTTAAAGCTTGCTGATTTTGGTATTGATTACAACCTAGGTCCTGCATCTACACATGTTGATATTGGTTTGTATATTGAAGGTGTGCGTAAGTAAAACCTAACCTGAATTCAGGTTAAATAAATATGCTAATATTGATAAACGCCTCACTCAGTTGGGGCGTTTTTGTTTGCTTGTAAACGTTGCTCTAGTAACGGTTTTAAATTATCTGGTAACCAACGTAATAACACTTCATGGTAGGCTGGTTGTTGTTTTATTTCTTTCAGTGCTGCATTAAGCACTTCAACTTGTGCGATACCTTGCTCGGTATTAGTACAGCCAATATAGCCATAACTCAGATCGGGAGCTTCAGTCAGAGGCAATTGCATTAACTGATCTTCAAACCCCATCGATTTTGCTAAATAGTAATGCTCGCTTGGGTAGCCTAATAAAATATCAATGCGCTTTTTCTTTAACATATAAGTCAAACTGGCAAGGGTATCGCGACCAGGTCGAATAATTATGGATGCGTCGGCACTATTATTAATTACTGCATCAATAGCATTACCGTATGATCGGCTCATAGAAATCCCCAGTGCAAGTTGGTATTGATTGAGTAGGGTTTTCAATGATACAGGTGTACTTGTTTCAAGCTTGAGATGTTGCACAAGCTCTTGGTGAATAGCAATAGAAGGCGATAAGCCAACCGTCGAAGTCTGTTCACTAAAGCTGATGTGTTGTTTGCGGTGCGGGCTTTGGTATAGCGAGAGCATGCAGTAAGTATGATTTGGGTTAGACAGCTCCTGTATTGTGCGACTTGATGGAAAAATAGTACGGTTGAATGTATAGCTAGGAAGCTGTTGTTCTAATAAGGCGATAACACCTTCATCGCGGCCTGTTCCTGCGTATTGATCGTTAAAAATATAATAAGGGGCAAAGTCAGTGACTATCCAATCAATTGTTTTAGCATGCAAAGGAGTGCTAATTAACAATGATAAAAAAGCATAACGAAAGGCATAATGCATTAATTCAACCACAGATAAATTATTAATATACTAAGTGTAGCAGCTGTTGAATAGTTAGCTTAAAAAAAGCAAAACGCCAGCATTAGCTGGCGTCATTTAAATTGCGAGGAAGCAAATCAGTATCGATTAATTGGCTTTTAACCATTTAACAAATTGACGTGCGTCACTTGCTTTTGTAAATAAGGTGTTTTTTAAACCTTGTGTATCAGAAAAAATAACACGTTGTTTATTTACTGAAATTGATTGCACTGGATGTGCGATTTGGATCATAGATCCGTTGTAACTATAAGACATAATAAAACTCACTTTTTTCTTGTTATCTTTAATGTGCGCTAATTTCTTTATTAGCTTTCAAAGCACAATTAGATAGACCGTGTTGTGTTTAGCTTCATTACAGTGTTGACGATCTTTATGACATTTATGCGACTATTTAAAAATATGCCGTAGTCTGAATTGGGGTTCTCGCCGTACAATAACTTAGCTCTATAATATACGTTTTGCGGGGATTACTGGATCAGGGTAAAGAGGTTAACCGCGAGGCTTTTTTAGGACCAAGAGGACAATTTACCCCAGTAATTTTATTTACGCAAGCATTATTTTAACTTTATTCTAGCCATTGTATTTTAACTGCTGTATTTTAATTAGCTAATCTGAAAAAGGCGTTTAGCGGTATTTTAACTGTTGTGCGGTAATTTAACTGTAAATAATAAGATTTGGCTATGGAATACATTATCGTTAGTGATATTTTTGGTAAAACCGCTCATTTGAGTCACTTTGCACGGCAATTTAACGCTAAAAGCATAATTGTCGATCCGTACGATGGGCAATTGCAGCCAGTGATTGATGAGCAATTACAGTATGATTTATTTATCACGGAGTGTGGTCACGATAACTATTTCAACAAGCTTAATACTATTCTTAGTAGAGTAACTAAACCAACTACGGTAATCGGTTTTAGTGCTGGTGGAGCCGCTGCGTGGCGAAGCCAAGCAACTGTGAAAAATTCACAGATAAAAAGATTAGTGGCATTTTATCCAAATCAAGTTCGTCATTATTTAGATTTGTCTGCCAGCGTGGCCTGCGAGTTTATTTTTGCGAAGCAAGAAGAGCACTTTGATATTCATCCTGTGCTCGCTTGTTTAGAGCAGCAAATCAAAGTGCAATGCCAGCGTGCAGACTACGGTCATGGGTTTATGAATCCCTTGTCAAAAGGCTTCGATAGCTTTGGTTATCAACAATATAGCCAATACTTGCTCACTGAAAATAATTAACTGAAATTACTACCTTGTAAAAAATCTTGGCTATACTTATTTTTTTATCCAATAAAATAATTATAAATCATGACCGTACAACTACCTCCATATAGTCACTTTTTATCAAACCCTGTTGCAAAGCCACCATGTCGAATGACTAATGCAAATATGTATGGTTTTTTTGCAAAAATAGATCAGGACAAAGTTCAACAGTATATCGATACAACGCTTAATATTGTTGCAACGGATGAGTTATATTTTAAAGGCATAGGCGAATATGCATTATTAACCTTTACCGACATAGAAAAAATTGCCTCATTAACGCCGCCTTTTAGTGAGCACGGCTGGATGCAAGAGACTGATATTATTATTTGGTTACCAGTTGCAAAGGTAGAAAAGCAAGACAATGATGAAGATATCACTCATCTTTATTGGTATCCGGCGTTTATTTGCGTAAATAATGTTTATGCATTAATAAACGGCAGAGAAACATGGGGTTACAATAAATATTTATGTGATTACCAGATGCCCAGTTCGGTAAGTGATATAACCGACTTTTCAGTTTCACTGGATTGTTTTAAGCATTTTTCGCCAACGTCAAAATTACAATCACAGCATTTATTTTCAGTCGCCAAAAACGTCAAGACGCAAAGCGATGGCTTATTATCTGTATTAGAGGACTTTGGCGAGCATGTCGCCAATTTGTTTGATGGGGATCATATTGGTATTGATTTTTCGCTATTAAAGCAGCTGTTACAGGGTTTTGTGAATCCACAGATGGATCAAATACTATTTAAGCAATTTCCTGACGGGCAAGGCGATAAGGCTGTTTTTCAAGCGGTTATGCATTCTCCTTCAGAAATAAAGAAAATCCATCAATTTAAGCTACTCAGTGGTGCTTATCAGCTACATCTACAGCAACTAGATAGTTTTCCTTTAGCGCAAATGTTTGGTTTACAGCTAGGAGCGCAAGCTGTGTATTTGCCGTTTTATATCAAGATGGATTTTGACCAACTTCAAGCTACACAAATACTCCCTAAGTAAGGATCCATTATGGAGCAAGAAAAAATAGTTATTATAGGCGGTGGTGTTGCCGCAATGACGGCTGCTTTATACCTGACTGAACAACCTAATTGGCAGCAAAAAAGACATATTACAGTGTACCAACAAGGTTGGCGTTTAGGAGGAAAAGGAGCCAGTGGCCGTAATGCTGTTATGGGGCAGCGCATAGAAGAGCATGGTTTACATGTCTGGTTTGGTGCCTATGTTAATAGTTTTAAAACCATTGAAACTGTATACGACAAGCTACAGCGTCCGCCAACGAGTGCACTGAGTACCTGGCAACAAGCACTTAAACCGCATAGTTTTATTGCCCTTGAGGAGCACATTGATGAACAGTGGCAAACGTGGCCTATAGACTTTCCTGTTTTACCTGGCAATCCTGCGAATGGGAGTTTAGATATTACTGTATGGGACTTTGTGAAAATGACCCTTGCATGGCTGAAAGAATGGATACCACAATTTGAACTGGCCGCCAGAGTCCAAGCTAAGAGCACACAATTAACGACAAAAAAACCACGAGATAGATACCTACTACGCCATTTTCATCAACAAATTCAGACCTTGGTTTCTGATGGCAGTGAGGCATGGCAAACGTTTACCAACGATATACAAAATCTCAATCAAGAAATCACTTCAACACCTAGCTTACTTGTCGATAAATTAAATAGCTTTGTGCAAAGTAACAACACACTGCAGCCACAAATTTCTGAGAAGAAAGATAGTTTAGTGATTTGGTATATTGTCAGAAAACTAAAACGCTGGATTAACCAAGAGTTAACCGAGTTACTGGATGACAATGCAGAGTTGAGGCGTATTTATATTTGTGCCGATTTAGCGATAGCGATGCTGGTTGGATTGATTAAAGATAAAGTTTATCGCGATGGTTTTGGGGTCATTAACAAGTATGATTTTCGTCAATGGTTATTAAAAAATGGTGCGAATAAACAATACAGTGTCGATTCTGCGCCCGTGCGTGGTTTTTATGATTTAGTGTTTGCCTACCCACAAGGTGATTTTAAAAAACCAAATGTAGAAGCTGGAGTTGCTGCACTTGCCATGCTTAGAATCGCATTGTGTTATCGCGGTGGGGTAATGTGGAAAATGCAGGCGGGAATGGGCGATGTTATTTTTGCGCCATTGTATGAACTATTAAAACAAAGAGGCGTCAACTTTGAATTCTTCCATCAACTACAGCAACTTACACCTGGGATTGATGAAAGTGGCCAAAACTGTGTTGCTTCTGTGTTATTACAACAGCAAGTGAGTTTAAATAACTCATCAGAGTATCAGCCATTAATTGATGTGAAAAACTTAGCTTGCTGGCCAAGTGAGCCTCTTTATCAGCAGATAAACCACGAGCAGGCTCTGTTACTAAAGCAGAATAATATTAATTTAGAATCATTTTGGAGTGATTGGCCCAGCTGTTACCAAGCACATTTTGGCGCACAACTACCAACTAAAACACTGCAGTTTAAAGATGATTTTGACCGGTTGATCCTTGGGGTCTCAGTTGCTTCATTAGAGCATGTTTGCCCACAATTATTAGCAATAGACGACAACTTTGCTGCTCAGGCTAAAAATGTTCTTTCGGTAGCAACACAAGCTAGTCAGATTTGGTTAAATAAAACAGATCAACAGTTAGGTTGGCAATATATGCCGCCAAGTGAAGAAGGGCCTATTTTGAGTGGTTTTAGCGAACCGTTTGATACTTGGGCTGCAATGCAAAACTTAATTGATAAAGAGCAGTGGCCTGCAAGCAACAGTCCGCAGAATATTGCCTATTTTTGTAGTGCATTTCCTTGTCAAGAGTACCCACCACAGAGTGATCATGGTTTCCCCGCACGGGCAAAAGCACAAGTAAAAACTAACTTAACACAACTATTAACAACTAATATGCAGCCATTATGGCCGTTAGCTTATAACGATAATGACTTTGATTGGTCTATTTTATATACACAAGATGACGTGCCAGAATCAGCGCGCTTAGATCAACAGTACTGGCGAGTGAATGTTGATCCAAGTGAGCGTTATGTGCTGTCGGTTTCAGGTTCCAGTCAATATCGTTTAGCAACTGATGGCACGCAATTTAGTAATTTATTTATTACCGGCGATTGGATCAAAACAGGAGTTAATGCAGGTTGTGTTGAAGCGGCGGTTATGGCTGGAATGCAAACAGCACGGGCACTGTGTGGGTATCCGCAGCAGATCAGTGGTGAAAATGCCTTTGAAGCGCTGTAAAACTAGCTAATTAATGGATAACTTGGCGACTTTAATCAATAAATTAGTCTATAATCGTAAATAATTACAATATCTTTACATTGTCGGTATTAAGGTTCACCATCTAATGAAAAGCCAACGTTATCCTTTTTCAAATCATATATTGCTGCTGTGCTCGTCGAGCCTCGTTTTTGCTGTGGCTGCACAGGCAAAAAATGACGATTCGAGTGGCTCTAGCCAAAGCCTCGAAGTCATTGAGGTGTTCGCCCAAAAACGCGCGCAGGCAATTGAAGATGTTAGTATTGCCATTAGTCAGGTCAAAGGTGATAGCCTTAAAAATCAACATTATAAAGATTCAACAGAGTTATCGGTATTCGCGCCTAATTTAAAAATCAGCCAAAATGCGGCTGAAGGTACGCCACCGGCGGTAAATATCCGGGGGGTTGGTTTAGTTGACTACAATACGGCGAACACCTCGCCTGTGGCTATTTATGTAGACGACATTGCCGTAGGATCTGCAAGTAATCAGATCGTTAACTTCTTTGATATTGAGCAAGTGGATATTTTGCGTGGTCCGCAGGGGACTTTATTTGGCCGTAATTCAACTGGCGGAGCAATTTTAATTCGCACTAAACGCCCTGAATTTAACGAGTCGGGGTATTTAACAGCGGGTATAGCAAATAATAACGCGTTTAGTATTGATGCTATGTATAACAATCAATTAAGTGATAACAGCGCGTTTCGTGTTGCTTTAAATCATCAAGACTATGACTATTCAACCAGCAATACTTTTGCACAATCACCTACCGCTGGAATGCAACAAACCAATGCACGGTTATCACTATTAAGTGATTTTGATACTGTACAGGTATTGTTACAAGCGCACCTCGAAGATTGGCAGGGTATTGTGCAGCCTGTCGGTAATATCGGTGTAGTGGCGGATCCATTAACAGGTCAGTTATGTAGTCCTAGCGAAGCTGGTTCGACAAATTGCTATGATAACTTTGGCTTCAATGATGCCAGTGACGACTTTTACATGGTTAAAGTGAATAACGATTCTCCGCATAAAACGGATGGTAAAGGGTTTAGTGCACATATTAATTGGCAATTAAATGAGTTTAACGAAATTATTTCGATTAGTAGTTATAACCAATTAGAGCGCGATCATGCATTTAATTGTGATGGCTCACCAGCGCGATTATGCGAAGGAAATCTAGGTTTAGATACTCACTTATTTAGCCAAGAGTTACGCTTGCAAACGCAATGGAACAAACATACTTTAACCAGTGGTTTATATTACGCAGATGAATCAATCAAACAAGATAATATTAACGATATTTTAAGAGATTATCGCGGTATATTAGCCACCGACTTAACCGCAACCTTCTTCTATGATAACCAAATTGACACGCAAAATATTGCCGCTTTCAGCCAGTTAGACTATCAACTTAATTCAGATTGGTTGCTAAGTGTTGGACTACGTTATTCCTATGAGTCACTTGATTATGACTCAGTGGCACAATTAAATATGGTAGTTGATCCGAGTGATTTAGCCGGGGTTTTAGTGCCATTTTATCATGTGCAAGGCGAGCAATCCGATAATGGTTTTTCTGGCCAGTTTGCTGTGAACTACCTTATTAACGATACAACCCATGGCTATTACCGTTTTGCAAATGGGATTAAAAGTGGTGGTTATAATGGCGGGTTTTTATCTTCCCCAGAGCAAGCCGAATTAGCTGACTATGGCAAAGAGCGTCTCAATGCGCATGAAATTGGTACTAAATCATGGTGGCCTGAGCAAGGTGTGCGGTTTAATTGGGCTGCTTTTTATTATGATTATAATGATCAGCAAGTGTTTATGAACCAACCATCAGACTCACCACAAAAGCCACCCGTGCAATTATTAGAAAACGTTGGTGATTCAGTGATCTATGGCCTTGAAGCTGAACTCGATTATCAAGCGACTAAAGCACTTTCAATGCGTTTTGCTATGGGTTACATTCCCCATGCGGAATTTGAAGAATTTGTTGATCCTTTGGGTAACAGTTTGACTCATAATCGGCTGCCATTTACATCAAAGTGGAATGTGAGTGCAGGCGTAGAATATCGTTTAGAGCTTGCTGGTAATCCCTTAACAACACAATTACTAGTGGATTATCAATCAGACTATTATTTTGATCAAAACCAAAATCCGTATGCTATGCAAGATGGTTACAGTTTAGTCAATGGTAATATTCGTTATCAATTAGATAACCTAGGTTTTGTACTGTGGGGGAAAAATTTATTTGCCAGTGAGTACAGTAATTTGAAGTTTGATTTGAGCTCTTTCCTTGGCATGTTGGAAGATTTTAAAGGGGAAGGTCGCCGCTATGGTTTGGATATCAGTTATCAGTTCTAATCTTTTTGTCATTAAACTGAGGCGTATTGTATGCTGTTAAAAGCAATACAAGGTTTTTGCTATGTAGTCTTTTTAGGCTTGCTAACAATATATGTCTGCGAAGTGCGAGCAACACAGTCAGCGGATGTGTTTGTTTATACAGAGCAACAACAAGATATAAATTTGTTTCAAGTTGGTACCTTATTAGCGGCAAGTTATGAAGGGTTTCCTGATAACAGCACTCAGATTGCGACGTGGCTTGACAATAAAAAACCACAAACAAGTACCACATATTATGGCGGAAGTTATTGGTTAGTTGTCGAACTTGAAAATCAGACTCAGCTAGCTGAATTAGTGTTGTTCCCTTACAACACCTTAGTATCGCGTATTGAAACACGTGTATATGATATGGCCGATCCCACATCTGAGGCCGCGCGTTACGTAACCGGGGGGATTGAAAAAAACGAATTTGCTTTTCATTACGGCAATAAAATAGCCCTTACACCAGGCAAGCGTTACTTTTTGATCACCAAGTATGAAAGTGACTACTTTTACACTCCTCCTAAACTGGTATTAAAACCCTATGCAGACTTCTTTACCCAGATCACCATCGAAAATATGGTGATGATGTTGTGCTTTGGGGTAGGCATTGCGCTGGGTTTGTATAACTTATTAATATATTTTGGCGCACGGGATGTAACTCACCTTTATTACGCCTTATTTACAGCATGCTGGGTATTTGCGTGGAGCCAGTTTTTCCATATTCCAGATCAACTATTTGGTTTTTATAATGCCCATTTTCATTGGCTAGGGTTTGTTTTAATACCATTAACTAACATTTTATTTTTCAATAATTTGCTTAAGCTAAAAGACAGTTTTCCACAATTGGCCAAAGCATCAATTATATTAGCTGTGGTGGCAACCGCAGGTTTGCCTTTCGCTGCTATGTGGCCAGGTTTTGGGTTTATTTGGGCAACCATAGTAACGGGGTGCACCTTATGCTTAGGCATGTACATAGGGGTTCGCAGTTGGATGAGTGGTTTTAAACCCGCGCGATACTTTGTCTTTGCTTACCTAGCGATGGCAATTCCTAATATGGTGGGAAATTTAACTAATTTAGGTGTACTGACGCCGATTGCAATCGATCTGTACTTATTAGGTTTGATTGGCACCGCCTTAGATGCGATGTTACTCGCGTTTGCAGTGGCAAATAAATTTAGTATCTTACATGATGAGAATGTTGAGCTTACTAAAAACCTCGAGCAAAAAGTGCAATTGCGTACGCAGGAGTTACAACAATTGGCGTCAGAACTCACTGATGCCAGTGAAGCTAAGAGCCGTTTTTTAGCAAATATGAGTCATGAAATACGTACGCCAATGACCTCTATTATAGGCTACGCAGATGGTATTATTTTAGGCGATATTAAGCCTCACGAACGAAATCATGGTATTCGGGTTATTTTACAAAACAGCCGCCATGTTTTAGGACTCATAAACGACATACTTGATATGTCAAAAATAGAGGCCAATCGCCTTGAAATTGATTTAGTCGAGACTGACTTATTTGCAACCATTGCGCATATAGAATCGCTATTAGGCAAACAAATTCGTGATAAAGGTCTTAAATTTAAAGTTGATTACCAATTCCCACTGCCTGATTGGATTATTTCTGATCCAACCCGATTACGACAAATATTGTTAAACTTAACAGCTAATGCATTAAAATTTACCACGGTAGGGCATATTCAATTAGTGGTGAGTTGCACTAAAGAGCAGCTTGTCATTAAAGTTAAAGACACCGGCATCGGGATGACAGAGGCTGAGCAACAAGACTTGTTCACGCCGTTTTATCAGGCTGACTCATCGATCTCACGTAAATATGGCGGTACAGGACTCGGTTTAAATATTTCAAAAAGTTTAGCCGAAAAGTTAGATGGTAATATCACCGTTCATTCCCATGTTGGCAGTGGCAGTGAGTTTAGCCTCAATATCGCGCTATATATGCCTGAACGAGTACGTTGGATCAATAGTTTTGATGAGATCTCTATAAGCAAAGAAAAAGAGCTGCCAAGTCAAGATCAGCGAAATCTCGTGGGTGAAGTGCTGGTAGCGGAAGATCATCCTGAAAACCGTGAATTGATCAAACGTATTTTAGAGCGAATGGGGTTAACGGTTACTGCGGTAGAAAATGGCAAAGATGCAGTGCAAGCGACCCTAGATCATCAATTTGATTTGATTTTATTAGATATTCAAATGCCAGTAATGGATGGCGAACAAGCGATTCATATTATGCAGGCAACAGGATTAACGACCCCCATTGTTGCCCTTACAGCAAATACTATGAAGCATGAAGTTGATCGCTATCTAAAACAAGGGTTTATTGATCATATAGGCAAACCAATTGACCGCAGTGAATTTAGTCATAAAATTGCTAGTTATTTAGATATCGAAATGCTTGAAGATGTAAAATTGCCAGAGCATGAATTTGAGGTGCTTAAACAGGTGTACATAAAAGGGCTTAAAAAGCAGCGAGAAACAATAACCAAGCAATATACAGATGGCGATATGACAGGGTTTGCACAAAGTGTTCATATGCTAAAAGGAACTGCTGGAATGTTTGAGTGCGAAACATTGTACCAACATGCAATCAAGTTAGACAAAGCCCTTAAAGCCGATAGCGTGATGTTAGATAGCCATTTAGTTTATCAAGTGTTTGATGAAATTGATGATATTTTATGTCACTCACCTCAGTAAAATAAGCTGCTCACGGGTAATGTCCGGAAAATCAGTACGCTGTGTATAACGGGCATATAAGGTTGAAAAAATGGCGCTGCGTGAAAGCTGATCAAATGTTGTGACCAGTTTTTTTGCTGTTGTTTTTGAGCTATAACAACACTCGCGATAGCGTTTTATTAATTGTGTCAAGCTTTGTCCTTGTTGCTGTAAAGCCAGCTCTGCTTCAATAAAAAAAGCGCTACCACTCCAATAAACTCTTTGTTGTGCACCTTGTTGCCACATATCGTCGGCAAGTTCACTTAATGGCTGTTGCTTTGTTCGCGTTTGCTGACGTCCGCGTTCAAGCCCTGCAGATAGTCGTTGTATAAATTGCTCCCTAGTGATCACTTTACTATCACGCATTATTATATTTTGCATATAGGTTGCAAATCCTTCACTTAACCAGAAGCCCGAATAGGGTAGTAACGGTAAGTAAAGGTGTGCCATTTCATGGTAGAGGGTCCAGTCATCGCGTAATTGTGTAAAACTGGCAAAGCGATCAAAATGTAACTCTATGCCATCTGGATCACCACGGCGCACACTTCCCCAAGGCACGGGTTCAAATGCAATATACCGAGGGTGTAAATAAATGGGTAAATTAGAGTATGGCAGTGGGCCTAAAGTTGCCTGAGTTTGCTCAAGACTAAAATTCAGCCATTGCAGTATTATCTGCTGCTTGCTTTTTGACAGCTCGGTTAATCCTTGTGGATCAAGCTGGGCTGCGAAAACAGATGTACTCGCTAAACAAGTAACGAATAAAATTCGATTAAACAGTTTCATATCTGGTACTTAATGGTTTTTAATTGCTCACAGAAGACCGAGTAAAGGATAAAATCCGTTCACTATTTTATTGTTGAATGATAAGTATAGATGCTAAAACCACGACACTCACTGCCAACCATGGTTTAATGTTTATATGATATTTTATAATAAAAATATGGCAGGTTATGGGTTATCAACACATTGAAATCCCACCTCAGGGTGAACAAATTAGCATTGATAATAAAGGCGTGTGGCATATTCCGGCGCAGCCGATCATTGCTTACATTGATGGTGATGGAGTAGGGCAGGATATCTCCCCTTGTATGCGTGACATTGTGAACCATGCTGTGCAGTTATGTTATCAAGGAGTGCGAAAAATTCACTGGATGGAAGTCTTTAACGGTGAAAAAGCTGCGCAGCTATATGATGGGGATTGGTTTCCGCAAGAGACGATTCATGCGGTTCGGCAATTTAAAATAGCGATTAAAGGGCCTTTAACCACGCCGATTGGCGGAGGTTTTCGTTCACTCAATGTTGCTCTTCGTCATGAAATGGATTTGTTTGTAAATATGCGGCCGATTAAAGGCTATTGCGCATTACCGTCACCGTTAAAAAAACCTGAAAATACCAATATTGTTGTGATCCGCGATAGCTCTGAAGATGTGTACTCTGGAATTGAATGGCAAGCTGGCAGTGTCGAAGCCGAAAAAATGCTGGATTTTTTATGCCAAGAAATGGGCGTAACCCGTCTGCGCTTTGATCAACAATGTGGTATTGGCATTAAAAATATTTCTAAAGAAGGGTCAGAGCGGCTAGTGCGCTATGCAATAGCGTATGCGCTTGAACAAAATAGTGACTCGGTAACGGTAGTGCATAAAGGCAATGTACTTAAATTTACTGATGGTGCGTTTAAGCGTTGGGGGTTTGCCGTGGCGCAAACTGAGTTCTCAGCAGTACCACACAGTAATGGCCGTTGGCTAGAAATACCGCGTGAGGGCTTGGCACCGTTAGTTATTAAAGAAGTGATTGCAGATAACATGCTCCAGCAAGCGTTAATGAATCCTGAGCAATTTGATGTAGTGGTAACAACCAACCAAAATGGCGATTATCTAGCAGATATGTTGACTGCACAAGTGGGCGGTATCGGTATTATGCCCGCAGCAAATTTAAATAATGAAGTGGCTTTTTTTGAACCAACTCATGGCACGTTTGAGCGTATTGCTGGACAAAATAGTGCAAATCCTACCAGTAGTATTTTAAGTGCGGTGATGATGCTACGGTTTATGAATTGGCACGAAGCGGCCAACAGTATAGAGCTGGCTTTGCAACAGACATTCATAGCTGGTGAAGTGACCTTTGATTTACAAGCAGAGCAGCAAAACTCGACCATCCTCAGTTGCAGTGATTTTACACAAAGGATAATCGAGCGTTTAAAAGTTTCATGAGCTACGCTGCATTGGCGTTGTAGAGCTTTGCACGATACATGCAAGGGCGATTAGTCAGTGTTGCAGCACGTTGATAAATTGCTTTTGCATTGTGTTCATCGCTTGGTGTACCGCTTAATGTATCCATTAAAGCAACAACAATAATAGCTGGCACCTGACAGCAATATTCATCTAATACCGCAGTTGTTGTTTGTGCATCAACATGACAATGCGGGTGATTATGCTCAACTTGATACGCATGCAATAACGTTTGTACATCTAAACTGTCATTGTCAAAATGTTTGTTTTTACGACATTGACAGCCAAATTCATCAACCAGAGTCGCCAATGCTTGGTAAACATCATTACACTCAAGGGTGGTTTGCTTACAAAGTTGTTGTTCGATGAACGCATGTAAATGGCCGTCGATAAATAATCCGTCTTGTTGGGTGAAGCTTGCTGTAGTTTGCATCATAATGTTGTCTCTCAGTGTTAGTGGTTAACTCATTTGGTATGACTTCACTGTAGCCCTAAGCACACTATTTATGAAATTGTTGTTTTCAATAACTGATATTGATTTAATCAATAATAACGAGAGAGCTCCATTTTAATTAGAGCTTTCTAGCGATCAGCAATCGTATTAGCGAACGCTTGCAGTTCGCGGCGTAACCATTGGTGTGGGCTGGCATGATGCAGTAAAGGGCTCCAAAGCATTTTTACTTCAATTGGGACAATTTGAAACGGCACAGGACTAATCACTAACTCGGTATGTTTAGTTAGCAGCATTGCTTGTCGTCTTGGTAGTGTGGCGATCAGTTGTGGCGATTGGCATAGCAAACTTGCCACCATGTAATGACGAGTAAACACCCGAATATGACGGGTTTGTTCAAGCTGCCAAAGAGCTTCGTCTACCCATCCCAGCTTTTGGCTACCTGATTTATTCGTGACGGCAGCTTCAGCCCCCCAGCCTGCACGATTTACCCAAATATGCTCTGACGCTAAGTATTGCTCTAGATCAGGCTGTTTTAAGTATGGGTTAGCTGGATGCATTAAACAGCAATAGTTATCGCGCCAGACACTGGCCTGATGAAAAGACCGTGGTAGGCCGTTGAAGCGATTGATGGCTAAGTCAATGCTGCCCTTTTCCATATCTTGCAGGCTAACATCGCTGGGGCTAAGCACATCAAAATTAAGTCCTGGATGTTTATTGAGTTGCTGGGTAATAAAAGGCGCGACTAGCGTTGATTCTAAATAATCATTCGCCATAATTCTAAAGGTGAGTTCGCCAGTGGTTGGATCAAACATATCACTGGGTTGGGTTATTGCCTCAGCCATTTTTAACAGCGCTTCTATTTCAGGTTTTAAACTCAGCGCTTTTGCAGTAGGAGTCATAGAGCCTGCGGCACGAACTAGGAGCGGATCGTCAAATAAATCACGTAAACGTTTTAGTGCATTACTCATTGCTGGTTGGGTTAATGCTAATTTATTTGCCGCTTTCGAGACATTTCGCTCATCTATCAGTACATTTAAGTACACAAGCAAGTTGAGATCGACATTTCTTATATTCATTTGATCAATCTTATTCATTCGCTGTATTAATTATCTAAATTAAAGCGTGCTTGCTAAGGTGTGTAAACCACTAAATAGACATAGTCATCATAAGTGATAGAAATATGCTAGAGCTAAAAACAGCAAATACGTTATCGACTCAAACTAACAACGCAATTGAGCAAGTCATTGCGACCAAATTAGCGCGTGCCGTATTCGCAGGCTTTGAAGCGATGTTTGCTGAGTTTTTAAATATTACCTTAGGTGCACAAAGTCGTTTTGAGCAACGGCAATGGCAAAGTGTACAATCGGCAATGCGTGAGCGTTTACAAGTATATGAAAGGCAAGTTAAAAATGTTAGTGAAGCGGTGCGAGTCATTGCATTTAAAGAGCTCAACGATCCGCGACTGTGGCAGCAGGCAAAGCATATTTATGGCCAAATGGTGCAAGATCATGAAAACCAACCGATTGCGCATACATTTTTTAATTCAACTTTTGGCTCGATTTGGGATGATAAAAAAATTCGCACCGTGCATTTATTTGTTTTAAAAGCCAAATACCGCACTAAATCTCGACCATTTGATAATTTAGTAAGTCGTATTTCATTGCAAAATGGCTTTAGTCAGGCGGTGGAGCAACTTATTTATCGGCAAGCTTTTCGGGTTGGATTTACAGATTTAGCTCATGATGTTGATATTTTGCAGCGTACTTTGGCGTTAGGTGCGCAGCAGCAATGTCGTCAAGTGTATGAGCTGATGAATTTAAACGATGGCTATATTGAATACGCTAATTCACTGTTTTTTAGAAATAAAGCCTGCTACTTAATAGGTCGTTGTATCGCTAAAAATGGCGATAACATGCCCTTTGCTGTCGCTATTTTACATACCCAAAGCGGTTTAAAGCTTGATGCGGTGATGATGGGCGCAGATCAACTGAGTTTATTATTCGGCTTTGCTCGCACCTACTTTATGGTTGATACCGACCAACCCGCGCGCTATGTAGATTACTTATCAGTGCTAATGCCACATAAGCAACGATTTGAATTATTCAATGCCATTGGCTTTATTAAACATGCCAAAACAGAGTTTTATCGCTATAAGGTCGACACCACCAACAATAGTCCCATAGATGATAAGTACATTATTGCCCCCGGCACGCCAGGCATGGTAATGCTAGTATTTACCACTGCTGGCTCAGATTATGTTTATAAGGTAATAAAAGATAAATTTAGCGCGCCTAAAACATCAACCAAAGCACAGGTGATGGCAAAATACGACTTTGTAAAACAAGCGGATAGAGTCGGCCGTTTAGTCGACACCCATGAATTTCGCTATTTAGCATTTGATTTAAATCGTTTTAGCGATGAATTGCTTACCCATATGCGAGCGAGTATCGGCTCAAGCATGGCTATTGCAAATAAAGCCTTAGTGCTTAAGCATGTATACGTTGAGCGCAAAATGACACCACTTAATTTATACATCAATCAATGTGACGATAAACAACTGAATAATGTAATGCTTGATTACGGCAAGGCGATTAAAGAGTTAGCCGGGGCTAATATTTTCCCCGGTGATATGTTGATGAAAAACTTTGGTGTGACCCGTTGGGGGCGCGTGGTATTTTATGATTATGATGAAATTTGCCCATTAACGGATTGTAACTTTAGAGACTTACCGAGCAGTGAAAATAGTTTTGATGAACTAAGCAGCGAAAGCTATTTTGATGTTGCCGAAAATGATGTATTCCCGAGTCAGTTTAAAGTGTTTTTTAGTGCTGATCAGCAAGCATTTAGTCATTTTGTCCAGCAACATCAAGACTTATTTAGTCCTGATTTTTGGCTGCAGTGCCAAGCTGATATCAATGCTGGGCAATTGGCTGATGTGTATCCATACAAACAAAGTTGGCGATTTTAGCCGGGGGTTATTACCCATAAGTCTGATTAATTTTGGGTGTGTAAAAAGGTAAGCTTACATAAAATAAAAACCAAGGAAAACCATGAAATCTTTATTATTAGCAAGTTTACTTATCACCTCACCGCTGGTTATAGCTAACCCGCTATTAGGTAGTTGGGAGTTTGTGGAAGGGAAATATGCAGTTGAACAAGGGTTTGTGACTGCCAAAGCGCCAGAGTTGACCTCAGTTAAACTAATAACCGCCACTCATTTTAATTACATCACCCAAAAAAATGGCAAGTTTCATTATGCAGGTGGCGGGCAGTACACCTTAAAAAACCAACAATTTGTAGAGACTTTTGTTTATGGTAACATTGAATCGTTGCTTGGCAAAACCATGGCTTTTGATTACAAAATTGAAGGCGATTTGTGGCATCATTCTTTAACAGAAAATGGTAAGTTAGTTGAAGCCGAAGTGTGGCGCAAAATCGATTAACTCATCAATTCAGGAGCTGCAATGCAATTTATTTCTCATCAAGATCAGCATTTAACATTAAGCGACACCGCTAAACCGCAATTAAAAACTAATTAAGTGTTAATTAAAGTCGCTGCTATCGGCGTGAACCGCGCTGATTGTATGCAACGTCAAGGTAAGTATCCAGCGCCACAGGGCGACAGCCCCATTTTAGGGCTTGAATGCGCAGGCACAGTGATTGAGCTTGGCACCGAGGTTGATCAAAGCTGGCTTAATAAAGCGGTATTTACTTTGTGTGCAGGCGGTGCATATAGCGAATATGTGGCGGTCGATGCAGCACAATTAATGGCTTTACCAAGTGATTTAACTATGGCGCAAGGTGCAGCGATCAGCGAAGTATACTTAACCGCGTTTGGTGCGTTATTTCAACTTGGTAAGTTACAAGCAGGCCAAACAGCACTGATCCATGCTGGCGCAAGTGGCGTGGGTGGGGCAGCTATTCAAATGGCTAAACGTATTGGGGCAACGGTTGTTATTACCGCAGGTAGCGATGAAAAGTGCGAACACGCCAAAGCGCTTGGTGCCGATCATGTAATCAACTACAAAACCGACGATTTTGTTGCTTACATGCAAACCATGGTTTAACGGCGAACGTGATTGTTGATCCGGTATCTGGGCGCTATTTAAGTAAAAATGCAGCAATCGCCGCCATGGATTGCCAAATAATTATGCTGGCATTTTTAGATGGTCGCTTCGCAGAAGTAGATTTTGCACTCTTGTTACAAAAGCGTATTTCGTTTCATGGCTCAACACTGCGCAATCGCAGTCAAGCGTTTAAACGCCAACTACGCGATGAGTTTGTAGCAAAATTTTATGACGATATAGCAAATCAACAGTTTGATTTTAATATTTATAAAACGTTGCCTTGGCAAGACGCTGGTGAGGCACACGCCATTCTTGAACGAAACGAAAATGCCGGAAAAGTTGTATTATTAGTTCAGTAGTTTAAAAACCAATATTTGCCCATATAACTATGGGCAACTATAAAGCGATTTAAGGCAAAAACATGAACCCAATTATAGCAACATTAAAAGAGCACAATGTTAGCGATGAAAAAGTACACGAACTTTTTCAAGCATTTACTCAAAACCCAATGATGGCAATGGCACTTGTGCAGCAACTCGGTATTCCACCAGAGAAGTTACAAGCACTAATGGGCTTAGTAATGACCCAGCCTCATTTAATAAAAGAAGCCGCTGATTCACTTGGTATTGGTGAAGGTGAGCTTGAAAAAGCTAAGCAGCAGTTTAAAAACCAATAACGAGTTATCAATGAGAGTACATTTAGTTACTCTCATTTGTTAAACATGCAATTATTAAGCAATGTCTATCGTGTAAGCGGCCAATAAGTTTTGCATTTTTTGTTGTTCATGTGCGGCAAACTCGATGCCCACACTTAAACGATCTCCCTGCATTTGATTGTTGCGCACATGCGCACTGATCACCACGGCACTGTTGTCGATAGGCGATAGAACATGCACAAACACGGGGCGTTTCTTAAGCGCTAAAAACCCTGAATTAACATGCACAGTAAAGCGACAACCAGTCGGTGAAATATCGATGATCAAACCTTGCAATAGATTTTCACTGCCATAACTATGCGATTTATTAATGCTAATCTTTGCTGGTATATGGGTTTGTAAACGGCTGACTTCACGCAGTTGCCGACTCTCAATATTCTTAGGGTAAGCAAGGTAAAGTAACTTTTCTGGTCGAAAAGAAATAGCTAATATAGTGGTCGAAAAAGCGACGCACTCCCCACGTTCACCTTCGACTATATAGCGTACAATTGCGCCATTGCCTTCTTTTAACACATCAGCATATTGGCTCTTTTTTGCTTGGACAGGGTACTTTAAAATTAAATACTTACCAGCTTCATAGCCAACTAAAGAGAGTTTAAATCTGACACTTAATGGGTTGGTGAACTGAATGTCGATTAATTTACCTGGCAGTAAGTCTAAGCAAAACTTAGCTTTGCTAGCTTGCGCTGGTCTGTCTTGTGTAATTTCCATATATACGTAGTTATTATTATTTGTTTCCAAATAGTATCCATCAAAAGAACTAAAAAATCACTACGAAAAACGACTGGTATTAGTTTATTAGCCTTAATTAATAGAAGTAATACACGCCTTGTTACAAAGTTGATTGAACTGATAAATATCTGCTTTGTCTATTAAATAACATACTAACTTATGGAACAAAACTGTGAAATACCTTTATAAAATATGGAAAAATAACCGCTCATTAATCGTATTTATCTCGCTGATGTGTGTTTTTAGAAGTGCAGTGGCTGACTGGTACGAAGTACCCACAGGTTCAATGCAGCCAACCATTGTTGAGGGCGACCGTATATTGACAGATAAAATGGCGTATGACCTACGAGTGCCTTTTACTAAAATTTCGCTGGTTAAACTAGCCGAGCCAGAGGCCGGCGATATTATTGTATTTGATTCTGTTGCGGCACAAAATCGCCTAATAAAAAGAGTGATAGGTGTACCGGGCGACACTGTTGCTTTAGTTAATAATCAACTTGTTATTAATGGTGAAAAGCTTGATTACGAAACTGTAGCTGAAACCGCCATAAACCGAGTGGAAATAGAGAATTTGCATGGCATAAAACATACCGTAAAACTCGCTAAGCAGCGCTCTTATATGCAAAATTTTGATCCACTTATCATCCCTACAGATATGTATTTAGCAATGGGGGATAACCGTGATAACAGTGCTGATTCACGAGTAATAGGCTTAGTACCAAGAGCTGAATTGCTCGGAAGGGCAAAGCGGGTGATAGTTTCACTGGATTACGATGACTATTATTTACCACGTAAAAACAGGCTTCTAAAAGAATTACAGTAATAGTAAGCGCTGTTATAGTCTGGTAAAGGATAGCACTGATAAAGAATAGTAGTGCAAAAAATAACAGCGCTAAAACTTAAAATAGCTTAGCGATTAAATTTAGCGTTGTTGACTCTCACCTAACAATAAACTGTATATAAAAATAGTGTTTATGATTTTGTCAGATATTACTGATCTCTAGCATTTTTGTATATTGCTGCATTTATAAAAAGATAAATATCGCAGACAGAATTGTTATATGTTTTGGAGGATTTATGCATTACATTCTGGTTTTTGCGTTTCTTTTGGCAATAAGTGACAAAGTTCTTGCCGATGAGTCAGTCACAATTTTTGTAAAGGAAACTAGCTATTCAATAAACAGCATGGATGAAGAACTTAACTCAGCAAAATTAGAAAGCAAGCTGAAACAACTAAAGTTTTCACTGGTAACATTAGTCGTTGACTATTGTGCGGGCCCAGTTATGGTTGCTGAGGTTTATGTCGCACTCGCAAATGCTAACTCCTCGGTTAAAAACCTTCACCTAAAAGCAAGTGGCAGCCATGAAAAAAGTAAATGCAAAAACGTATAAAAAATTGCTTAATTTCGTTCCGGCCACAAACTAAAATGGCTTCCACTGCACTGCGGCAGCCAATTAGCAATGCGTTAAGTTGCATAATGAGCTATAAATTCACCTCAAATATCAATTGAACATTCCCCTACAATATGAAATGGCAGATGTAATGCGCTTCAACGACCATTTACAAAAATTGAGCTAACAAATCTGTTAAGGTAATGATGCAACCTGTAGAGATGTTATGTGCTAATTTTTCACTTATTCAACAGCTTTAAGGCGTTTTGTTATAGCTTGAAGTTTATCTTCTAGAGTGAAAGATAGTACCAATGTTTCTTCTACAACTTCTTTTGTCTCATCTACTAACCCCATCAGCTCCGATTCTTGTTCTTCATCCAACCCTAAGATAATCATTTTTGATTGCACCGCTTGAGATAAATCATTAACGAGTATTCTTATTTGTTTATCTTGCTCTAAACATAACTTTTTTATCGTGCCAAAATCTTCAGCAAGTTGACTTTTAAGGTTATTTAATGCGCTTTGCCGTATATTGCTTTTTTCTAATTGTTCTTCAATAAAGTCTATTCTACTTTCTACAATGGTAAGTAAGATAGCAAAGTTATCGCGAAGACGGCCAAGTAAGTCTTCATCTCTTGCATTGATCCCTTTTACTATCATTGAGCAGGTAGGCGAGTTAAATAATAAATTGGAACTAAATGGCACTATTCGCTTGGCTCCTCGGCCTAACTCAAGAATTTCTTTTTCTAAGCCAGTAATAGTGTGTTGTGGAAATTGGTGATATTGCTTTGCTACTCGAAACTCGACACAACAGCTCGCGCCTACATTGGTAAAATAGCGTTGGATGTTGCTAAATAAGGTATTCAGATCTGTTACTTCAAGATTGTCGGTAAAAAATTTTACTAAATCTCCAAGTTCACTTGCCTGTTGCATAGATGTGAAAGCGGTAGATGAAGCTACTTCGAACATTTCTTTTAAGTTGTTACGCTCTGTAATACGCAGCTCAACACGTTTTAATTTTTCACAAAGTACTTTGAAATCGACTGGCTTAGCAATATAGTCATCGCCTCCATATCCATAAGCGGCGAGTTTGTCTTCACTCGATGTTAAGGCTGAGATAAATATAATTTCACACTCGTCGTACGCACCGCATTCCTTTATCTCTTTAACTAAATCGTAACCCGTGAAGTCATTACTAAGTAAGATATCCATCAGTACTACCTGTGGCTGATGCTCTTCCATCAAAGCTAAGATAGGTTCACTCCCATCAGATGAAGTAATGTCATATTGCTTAGATAGCACCATTTCCATGATATTTCTATTTTGAGGGTTATCGTCGATGGACAATATTTTCACATGCACTCCTAAATTTAATTATCCTTATGCTGCATTATTTGATAATAGCCATGGAAATGGTTACCCGCAAATAATAAACTCATTTATGTTTTGAGCGCAGGCTTGGAGGTCAGCTTATTTTTAAAATAATAAAAGGCAAGTAATTTTAATTACATAGGCACTCATGCTAAATTTTGTAATGTCTAGCTTAAGAACTACAATTAGGTAAAGTATGCAGCAGGAAATAGAACCAAATAGATTGTTATTGCGTCCTTTCGTTTTTTCTGACGCTGAATGTGTTGCAAAATTGGCTGAAAAAACAATTTGTTCTGGCAATTAAAAAAGCCGTTGTTTAAAACAACGGCTTTTTAGTGTTAACTAGTTAAAGTCGAATTACATTACACGCATACCTGGCTCTGAGCCGTCGTCTGGGTTTAAAATATAAATTTCTTTACCGCCAGGGCCTGCTGCCAGTACCATGCCTTCTGACATGCCAAAGCGCATCTTGCGTGGCTTCAGGTTGGCAACCATAACCGTAAGTTTGCCTTCAATGTCTTCAGGGGCGTAGGCTGATTTAATACCTGCAAATACTTGGCGTGTTTCGCCGCCTAAGTCGAGCGTTAGTTTAAGTAGCTTATCAGCGCCTTCAACGTGCTCTGCTTTGGCTATTTTCGCTACACGTAAATCTACTTTGGCAAAATCGTCAAATTCGATTTCAGCTGCAATAGGCTCTTTTGCCAAAGGGCTGTTTGGATCGATTTTGTCTTTTGCAGCGAGTAAGCTTTCTTTTGATTCTTCGACCATTTTATTTACTTTATCCATTTCTACACGTTGCATTAACGGTTTAAATTTATTGATAGGGTGGCTAACAAGCGCAGTTTGCGCGCCTTGCCAAGATAGATCATCATTTAAGAAGTCTTCTACGTTTGCCGCCATACCCGGTAATACTGGTTTTAAGTAAGTCATTAACACGCGGAATAAGTTAAGCCCAAGCGAACACACTTGGTGCGCTTCTTCTTGCTTTGCTTCGTCTTTAATTAATACCCATGGTGCTGCGGTATCAATAAATTGGTTTGCTTTATCAGCAAGCGCCATTATTTCACGAATAGCACGGCTATAATCACGGTTTTCATAGTGCTGAGCAACGGTATCGGTCGCTGCTTGGAATTCAGCTAATAATTGCGGCTCCATGACAGTGTCACTTAATTTACCGTCAAACTTTTTAGTAATAAAACCGGCGCAACGGCTGGCAATGTTAACCACTTTACCAACTAAGTCTGAATTTACACGTAGTGCAAAGTCTTCTAAGTTTAAGTCAAGATCGGTGATGCCGCTGTTAAGTTTAGCTGCGTAGTAATAACGTAAAAACTCAGGGTCGAGGTTGTCTAAATATGTACGCGCTTTAATAAACGTGCCTTTCGATTTAGACATTTTAGCGCCATTAACCGTTACAAAACCATGCGCGAATACATTGGTTGGCTTTCTGAATTTTGCGCCTTCAAGCATTGCTGGCCAAAATAAGCTGTGGAAGTAGATAATATCTTTACCGATAAAGTGGTAAAGCTCAGCGTCAGAGCCTTCTTGCCAAAATGCATCAAAGTCGATGCCTTGTTTGTCGCATAAGTTTTTAAAGCTGGCCATGTAACCAATTGGCGCATCAAGCCAGACATAAAAATATTTACCAGGCGCACCAGGGATTTCAAAGCCAAAGTAGGGCGCATCGCGGCTGATATCCCATTGTTGCAGGCCATCGGCAAACCATTCGTCTAGTTTGTTGGCCATTTCTTGCTGAATAGTGCCGGAGTGAAGCCACTCTTTTAACATGCCTTCAAATGCTGGCAGGTTAAAAAAGTAATGCTCAGAGTCTTTAAGTACTGGCTCAGCACCTGACATCACAGAGCGCGGATTGATAAGCTCTGTTGGGCTATATGTTGCGCCACATGCGTCACAGCTGTCGCCATTTTGGTCTTCAGACTTACAGGTTGGGCACGTACCAGTTACAAAGCGATCGGGTAAGAAAATGCCTTTTTCAGGATCAAATAACTGTGAAATAGTATGCTTTTTGATATGACCGGCATCGTTTAAGCGATTATAAATAAGCTCGCTGAACTCTTTGTTTTCTTGGCTGTGGGTGCTGTGGTAGTTATCAAATTTAATATTGAAGTCTGCAAAGTCACGTTGACGTTCAATGCTGACATTTTTTACCATTTCTTCCGGCGTGATCCCTTGCTTTTGTGCATTGAGCATAATTGGCGTGCCATGGGCATCGTCGGCGCAAACATAATAAGCTTCGTGGCCTTGTAGTTTTTGAAAACGTGACCAGATATCAGTCTGAATATATTCCAATAAATGGCCTAAATGTGTTGGGCCGTTGGCATAAGGTAATGCACTGGTAATGAGGATCTTTCGCTGTGCCATAATCATTCCGAATTGACGGTTCCTGTTAAGGAACGGATGAAAATCATAATATTATCAGCAAACCTAAAGGAAACACCTTCGTGGTTGGCCGATTTTCATTAATTGACTGGTGTTAATGCCCTGAATGTTACATAATTCCGAGGCAATTTTCATCAAAGAAACACTATTTTATTGTTATGTTTGGATTGTCGAAACTATTCTCCTCTAAATCGGTGCAAAAACAACCGATTCTTACTGCCTTAGCAGGGTATCGCAGTGCCGCTTTTGCTGTCGGCATTGATGAAAAATTCATTAAAAGCATTGAATCAAAAAATGATAAATCAATATTGCTTCATTTAACGCTGCCATTTGCTGCGTTATCTGAAATGCCAAAGGTAGCAGCGTTTGTAAGCCAACAACTTAATCAAGCAGTGACAATTAACGCAAGCATTGAGCTGACTGAAGCATGTAAGTTCAAAGCGATAAAACATATTGTGTTGATTGCATCAGGCAAAGGTGGTGTGGGTAAATCAACCACAGCGGTAAATTTAGCGGGCGCACTCAAAGCTGAAGGCGCGAAAGTGGGGATTTTAGATGCGGATATTTATGGCCCGTCTATTCCAATGTTGCTAGGCCTTGAAGGAGCAACACCCACGGCTAAAAATGACAAGCAATTGCTACCATTTGACGCTAATGGCATCAAAGCACAATCAATTGGCTTTTTAGTGCCTAGTGATGATGCCACAGTTTGGCGTGGACCGATGGCGTCGGGCGCATTAACGCAACTGTTAAATGAAACTGCATGGGGTGAACTTGATTACCTGATTGTAGATATGCCACCAGGAACTGGGGATATTCAACTTACTATGAGTCAGAAAGTACCTGCCAGTGGCACGGTGATTGTGACGACTCCGCAAGATTTAGCACTTGCTGATGCGCAAAAAGGCATTGCCATGTTTAATAAAGTGAATGTGCCAGTATTGGGCTTGATTGAAAATATGAGTCATTTTTTATGCTCACATTGCGGCAAACCAAATCATGTGTTTGGCAAGGATGGCGCAATAAAATTAGCTCAGCGTCATGGTGTGCCTGTGTTGTCGCAAATTCCTTTGGCGATTGATATTCGCGAATACTCAGAGCAAGGCAAATTAATTGCGATGGATAACCAGGCTGCGGTGAGTGAAACATATGCTGATGCTGCGCGGCTGATTGCCAGTATGCTTTACTATCAACAACCCCATCATAATTCAGTCGAAATTGTGATTACGGATGATTAATTAATGAGATTATCAGATACCCATATTAAAGAATATATTGCCCAACAGCGTATTATTATTGAGCCAAGTCCGACCGATGAAATGATTTCTGGGGTAACGGCAGATTTACGTTTAGGTAATAAGTTTCGTGTATTTCAAGATCATACAGCAGCTTATGTTGATTTAAGTGGTCCAAAAGATCAGCTTAATAAAGCAATGGAATCAATAATGAGCGATGAAATCGTGTTAAAAGAGGGCGATGCATTCTTTTTACACCCAGGTGAATTAGCCCTTGCGATGACCTATGAAAAAGTCACGTTGCCGGCAGATATCGTTGGCTGGCTTGACGGCCGTTCATCTTTGGCACGTCTAGGTTTAATGGTGCATGTAACGGCCCATCGGATTGATCCCGGTTGGTCTGGTAATATCGTGTTAGAGTTTTATAACTCCGGTAAATTGCCGTTGGCATTACGACCAATGATGAAAATCGGCGCTATGAGCTTTGAGACCATGTCAGGCCCTGCTGAAAATCCGTACAACACGCGTAAAGATGCTAAATATAAAGATCAAACCAGCGCAGTTGCAAGTCGTATTAGTGATGATAGTAACTAATTAAAATATAGCTTTAAAATAAAGGCTTATCATTTGATAGGCCTTTTATTACTTAAGAATATAATCACTCGATTTAATTACCATACACTCTGCTTAAGCATTTTACTGACATATTATTCCCAAGTTTAGGTTATTTACTGGCAATTTCACTTAATACCTCCATACTTTAATTATAGTTTTATAATGTACTATTTATATAATGCACATGGAGTGACAGTGGATCAGGCAAGCATATTAGCGCGAACATATTGTATAAAGATTTTGTTAATATTGTTTAGCATCACTGCTACAACGCCTTTGCTGGCTGATGAAGTGATTTCCAGTGGCTGGATAGTGCCAGCAAATACGCCTTTTCAAACTACCAAACCTTTACTAGAACAAGTTGTCGCTACAGACTCAAAAACAGATTTATCACATGTTCGTATCAAGGCAGAGCAAGGCTATTGGTTTATTATTGATTTGGATAAACAGTCGCAATCAAAGATTGAGGTAATTTATGCAGATAACTCCCATTTAGCACAGCTTGATTTTTATACTCTTGATGAGAATTTCAACCCGTTAGCTGAAGTAAATAATGATGCATACCGTTACGTTAATAAGGTACTGCCACATGCAATTTTGCCTACAGAAGAAGATACTCGCTGGGCTGTAGTCTATGTTCGTCACAGTGAAGATGAATGGCTCAGTGTTGGGCTTTCTACAGGTACGCATTTTGCTAAGTTGACCAACACTAAACTGCGAAATTTCTTTTTGATAACAGGATTATTGCTGTTGTGTATTGCCGTTGTTGGCACTGTATACGGTTTATCCTATCAAGCAAAATCACTTTACCTACTTGCATACCTTGTATGTGTGTTAAGCGAGTTCTTAATAGCAAAAGGGGTATTGAATTACTTTAATATTGAATTTGCGTCTTTATGGTATACAAAGCTACAGTTTTCATTTCAAGTGCTGGCATTGGGGGTGATTAATTTTTACTTTATCCATTATTTACAGTCGCAGAACCTTTTAAATGCTCGACAAGATAAGTTAACAGTTTATATAAGTTTATTTTGTTTTGCAGCCATCTTAAGCTGTTTTATGAAGCAATCAGTACATCTAACCGTGGTAATTCTATGTTTAGGTTTTATGTTAGTGATGCTGAGTTATTTATTTTTTTATTGGCTAAGTAATACCAAAAAAGTGGTGCAATTTAAGTTTGTACTTGCCTGGTTTGCAGTGATTTTACAAACGTTATGTTGGCAAGCAACGCTGGTGGCAGGTGCACAGATACAGCAATTTAACGATGTGTTACTGGTGGTAAATGTGATTGCTGCTGTGATGGCGTTACTTATTCATGAGCGTAAGTGTGTTAAGCAATATAGTTACAGTCTTACTCATGACGACGATACAAAACTACCCAATAAACAGTTACTAATTAAGCGCCTTGATAGCGAGGTGAAATTAGCAATCGAACATTCTTTATTGTTATTTAGGCCTGCTGTACTGATTAATGCTCGAGCAAATTTTGGCTATGAACATGTAAATGAGCAGATAAAATTAACCATGGGCAAATTAGCGCAGCAATTAGCCTCAATGAATGTATTGTGTGTTGAAGCTAACCATCAGCATAGTCGTTGTATTGCCAGGTTAGATGACAGTACTTATGGGGTCGTGATAATCGGCAAGCTAGAGTTAAGCCAAATAGAACAGTTTGTATGTGTGATTAATAGTGTCTTTGCTGAGGGTCTCACTCATAAACGTATTCACTTAATTGATAAAGTTGAAATCGGTGTAGCAAATTATCCTCTACATGCCAGTACATCATTACAACTAGTCCAGCGAGGGCTGCAAGCACTGGCGGTTAAACCCCTTCATGGTGAACGCTGGCATATGTTTAATATAGAGAATGTGACGTTATCGCAACGGCGCATTGCGATTGCATCAGCTCTAAAAGAAGCCATTGAATGCGATCAGCTTAGTTTATTTTTTCAACCGCAGATATATCTAAACACCGGTAAAGTGCACGGCGCGGAAGCTTTATTACGTTGGGAGCATCCACAATTGGGTAATGTTCCCCCTGATTTATTTATCCCTATTGCTGAATCATCAGGGATAATTTCAGATTTAACCGAATGGGTTATTACGCAAGCACTGCAATATCAAAAGAAAATGATTGTATTATTGCCTGAGCATATTGTATCTATCAATATTTCGGCTAAAGATTTGCTGCGTAAAGATTTACCAGTGTTATTTATAACGTTGTTGAATGAGCATCAACTCAACCCGGCTAATGTAATGTTAGAACTAACGGAATCGGCAACACTCTTTGAAGGGGTTGATATAAAAAATGCCCTGAATGATTACTGTTTAATTGGCGTTAAAATAGCAATTGATGACTTTGGCACGGGGTATTCATCACTCGCGTATTTGAGCAAAATGGGCTTTGATGAAATAAAAATAGATAAGCAATTTGTAATGAATATTGAATACTCTAAAAATGATCAAACAATTTGTCGTGCTACCTGTGATATTGCCAAATCACTGGGTTCATACGTAGTGGCCGAAGGGATAGAAGATAGCCAAAGTATGGCTAAATTACAAAGCTATGGCTGTGAAGTTGGTCAGGGATACTTTTTTTCACGACCATTACCGTTTGACGATTACATGCAGTGGCTTGAAGAAAATCTTGAAACCACCACAGTATTTGTTAATGATCTTGAAAAAGTCGTTGACCTAATTGGGAAAAATAATTATTAAGTGCGTGATTACAAATTTTCAAGCTATCGTGTTTAGGATAAATAAGTGCTGAGCTATTGAGCCCAGAGACTAAAAAGTGATTAACGATCTGCTCATTACAAGCAATACATGCTTCAAAACTACGCGCAGCTAGCTCTTCAGGCATACTCATATAAAACTGCTGCTGTTGTTTATCAAATTCTATACAGTCTAAAACATATTGATTAGCGTGTTGACCGGTTGGTTCTAGAAATACTCCTTGGTAAAACTTATTTAATGCTAAGTTTAGTGGGTGACTTTGCTCAATCGTGTGCTCCAGCCAAAGTTTAGAGGCAAAATGCTGTGGCGAATGCTGGGGAAATATGTGCTTAGTTATGTGATGATCAAACGCATGAAACCATTCATGCGCCAGCGCGCCACCACCTGCATTTTTTGCCAGCGCAAGAGTTCGAGTACGGCTATTATAATGTGCTTGGACGTGTTGTTGACCGCCATGGCCAAAAGCAAAATTGAGTTTCCCCCTCAGACCAATGGTCTTTGGCGGCACTTGCAGTATTTGCGCTAAATCGGCTAGTGCGTCGTAAATTAAATTAGCACTAATAAAGCGTTCTTCTTTGGTGACCCATTTACCCACCACCATAGTACGAAAACCAAATGTATCGCGGATATCACTAAAGTCAACTTGGTCATCAAATCGATAATCCGGTCCCTGGCGGTAAAACCCGCGCTTTAAGCGATTATTGGCACTCATTTGGCTTGATAACGCGCTTTAACATGCTCAGGCATAAACTGGGTTTGTTTGCTGTTGAGTGCTTCCAGTGCGTGGTACAGAGGTTCAGGGTTAATATGCTCAATCAAGGCTAAACTATGTGCAACCGCTTCTAATGTGGAGAGGCTATCTGCACGGGGAGCTTTGCGAATACGATATCGGTTTTGTGGGATCGTCGTAAAGCTGACCTTTTTAAAAGCCGCAAGGGCTGGGGTAAGTTGCATGATCTTAAATGCTTTTTTCCAGGTGCCATCGATTACAATTAGATGACTTAACCGGCTTTTAAATTGTTGTGCTGCGGTACTTTCATCATCCAGTAGGATGGCATTATCATCAGGGTAGAGTAAGGCTGTTGTGGCAACGGGTAGTGTGCTTAGTTGTGCAAAATCAGCCTGCGTTTCTCCTACCATGATGTCGTATTGCGTTAGGCACAGTGTGAGTAAACGGGCGGTGTTTTTAGTGATTTTTACTTCGCTAGGATGCTGCAAAATTATAACTTTGAGTTTATTTTCCAGTACCGACAAATCTTCACAAAGGCACGTTTGTAGACTAAATTTACAATTAACACACAATGAACGGGACATAAAATAATCTTGTTTAATAGCAATAAGTTGAAAAACCCGCTAATTATACGCTTAATGAGACAATTAGTTGGTTTTTTTTCTATAGAACGATAAAGTATAAAATAGTATAAGTTACTGGTTTAGTGTTGCTAAATACAAAAGGATGAATAATGAATACAATAGTCATTGATGAAAGCGCATTGGAAAGTATGGAATCGTTATTAGGCGAGCAATTTAGCGATACGCTGACTTTTTGTTGTGCTGAATTTGAACGATTAGGCTCTGAAGTATTGGCTACAATACATAGTGATATCCAAGTCGCAAGTCGCCATGCTCATAGTTTAAAATCAAATGCCGCGCAGTTTGGTGCCAGCAGTCTATCTCAGGTGGCCAGAGAAATTGAACAAAGCTTAAATAATAATGATGTTTCTCAGGCGCTTGCGGCAGCTCAGCAGCTTGACAACCAAGTTGCCGGTTCAGCAGCTAAGTTAACTGATTGGTTACAAAGCCGTTAGTTAGCTATACCCAGACGTGAATTTATTTCAGTTTTGAAGTATTAAATCCACTGGTATTTAGCCCCTTTACTAGGTTAATCTAGCTGTTCCACTAGTAGAGGTAAAAATGTCAGAAATTAAAAAGAGTCATAAATTACAAGGCGTTTGTTATGACATTCGTGGGCCGGTGTTAGTTCAGGCTCGCAAAATGGAAGATGAAGGCCAAAAAGTTTTAAAATTGAATATTGGTAATCCTGCGGCATTTGGGTTTGATATGCCTGAAGATATGCACCGCGATATTATTCGTAACTTGTATTCAGCCCAAGGCTACTGTGACTCCAAAGGCCTCTACTCAGCCCGTGTGGCTATTTATCAGCACTACCAACAACGTGGTTTATATAATCTAAACGTCGATAATATTTATATTGGTAATGGGGTCAGTGAATTAATTCAAATGACGACCCAAGCTTTGCTGAATAATGATGATGAGGTGTTGATCCCAGCACCTGATTATCCATTGTGGACCGCTTCAGTCAAACTTGCGGGTGGTAATCCAGTCCATTACCTATGTGATGAAGAGCAAGATTGGTTCCCTGATATTGCTGATATTCGAAGTAAAATCACGTCAAAAACTAAAGCATTAGTGCTGATCAACCCTAATAATCCGACGGGTGCAGTATACGACGACGCACTTTTACAGCAGTTAATTGATATTGCACGTGAACATAAATTACTGTTATTGAGTGATGAAATCTACGAGAAGATTTTATACGATGGGATCACGCACAGCTCCATTGGTGCACTGTGTGATGATGTGCCGATCATTACTTTTAATGGCTTAGCAAAAACCTATCGCGCAGCGGGTTTGCGTATGGGGTGGATGGTATTAAGTGGCCGTACTGCATTGATGGATGATTTACGTAAAGGTTTAGATATCTTAGCCTCTATGCGTTTATGTGCCAATGTGCCGGCACAATATGCGATCCAGCAAGCATTAGGTGGCGTACAGTCGATTGATGATTTAATAAATCCCGGTGGGCGTTTATACGAACAACGTGATATTGCATGGCGTGGTTTAAATGCGATAGAAGGTATTTCGTGTGCAAAACCAAAAGGAGCATTGTACGCATTTGCCAAAGTAGATACTGAGCGTTTTAATATCAAAAATGATGAAAAAATGATTTTAGATTTACTCAAAGCAGAAAAGATCTTACTGGTTCACGGAAGAGCATTTAACTGGCCAAATCCAGATCATTTCAGATTGGTATTTTTACCTAACAAAGATGATTTAACGACTGCTATGAGTAAGATGCAACGCTTTTTCAGCGATTACAGACAAAGCTAACGTAGTAATAAAGTTATAAATACTAAAAAGCGAGCATTAATACTGCTCGCTTTTTAGTTTAATGTAATAGCTTAATAGGCTTTATCAACGCGGACTGTATTATCTGATAAATATACTAAGCGCACGCTGTCGCCAGTTCTAAATATCATTTGATTGTCTTTGTCTTGTACCACCATAAATTGTTCACCATTTTCAACTTTGATCATTAACTCGACTAAGTGGTATTGATTATAATGGCTGCTTTGTTGCCTGTTGTTCGCCACACTGCCACCGATGACCGAGCCTAAAATAGTTGCTGCGGTGCGACCACTGCCGCCGCCAAATTGGTTACCAATAACGCCACCAAGTAATGCACCGCCAAAGGTTTTCCAGCCACTATTTTTGTCTTGAACAAGTTCTTGCTCGGTAATATTACGTACAGATTGAACACTGCCAAATAGTACTTGCTGGACAGGAACGGCTTTATTGCGTTCGTATGCGGCAAAGCTTGGATTACTGATGAGCAGGGCTGTACACAGCCCAAGTATGAGTTTATTCATCATTTACCTCCTCAGCTGAATTACCAGCCAAAGGTTGATTTTTCGCGGGTTTTACGAATTTCTGTTTCGTCCGCCCATTCTACTAAGCCACTTTTTAAATCCATTAAGCGCATTGTGAATTTATAGTATACGTCGGCTTTATCGGCATTCGATTTTACGATGCTCGACAGGTTGCCATAAAGCATATACTGCGCGCCAACTTGTTGGCCAAATGCAATCGCTTTAGTTGGGTCTACTAGGGCATCATCATTTTGAAAGTTCAATTGTTCTCGAGCGGCTTCTACGCGGCCCATATCAACAAAACGAAATTTACCACTGCGCAATAATTGTGTTGAAATTGAATCGGTAATTGATTCAGTATCAATGTGTTCACTGGTTTTGTTTTTTATACGTTCAACAAATACGATTGGTCGAGTATTAGCTGTTAATGTGCCGACCACAGGTGATGCCAACAGTGAATCCGTCATTTGGCTAGCGACTTTTTGTAAGTCAGTTGAACCGAAGTTAATATCAGTTGTTTCTACAGCTTGTGCGTCTCCGTAGCTGACTACGGCTTTATTGGCACAGCCACTGAGGGCAAGCGCACTCAAACCTAACAACGCAAAACCCGAGAGTGTTTTAAGCGTTGGTTTTTTAGTTGTGTTTACTGTATTCATAATGGTGTCCTTTAATCTTTAAATTCTTGTGCTTGTGTCGATACTTCGCGTACCGCTAATGAAAATGTAACCGCATCAGATGTAGGTGCAAGGCCAGGCAGTTGCACGTTAGCAAAACCAAATAAAGTCAATGATTGCCAAGGAGAATGATTGCCTTTGATCACAAAACCATCGCCGTCATACCAGGTAAATTGATACTGTAAATATTGTGATTTTTTATACTGACTCGAAAGTGTGACAACAACATCAGTTAATTGATTCGTTTGGCGAGTCTTTACATCACTAATGGCCAGCTTTTTACCTAGTGCAGGATTATCGACTTTTAGCTGTTGTTGGTATTGCGCTGAAGCTTGTTCAACACTTATACCTGATGTAGTCGGTCTACTGGTACAGGCAGCAAGTAGACAGACCGTTAATAATGGCACTAAATATTTCATGATAGCTCCTAAAGTTGCACTACATGGGAATTAAAATAGTTGTTAATAGAGGTTAGATAAATCAAGGTTAACCCTTGCTTACTAACCGTAAAGTTTATGTCTTTCTGATTGGCAAGTTTTAAAACATGGTCTCCTGCTGTTAACTGGGTGCGCGCAACACTTATTTGATTAGGTAAAGTTAACCAACTGCGGGTATCTGCTTGCTCAGAGGCTAGGTTGTATAGATTAGCGAGTATATTACCCACATCGCCGCCACTTCTAGCCAGCTCTGCCCGTACTTTTTCTTTAGCGACTAACCTTAGTATTTGCCTCGATACTCTTGCAGGTGTTTGTTCTTCAAGTGTTTTAGCCGCTAACGCTTCTATTCTTACCAATGGACTCAAAGGTAAAGTCTGTGTTCCGATACTAATGTCATTAACCGTTGGTATATAGGCTCTATCTTTATAAACGGGCATCGCTAAGCTATAAAAACGAGCATCACCACCGGATGTATTAATCGGCAGGCGCAACACAAATTCATCTTTTTCTGGCACTAAACCTTGTTCGATCAAGACCACAACGTCACCGCTGTTGGCGACTTGTTTTGGCAATTCAGCTAAGCGTTTTTTATACTCGGCAAAATCTTGATCAAATCCTTGCTGTTTTGCTAATTGCAGTACAACCTGCTGCAAATAGGTGTTTTCAGGGTTGATCTCTAATGCCTTTTTATAATCAATATAGGCATCATCGTATTGCTTATTACTTTGATAGAGCAAACCTGACAGATAAAATGTAAACGCATTTTGATAGCCATTTTTTACGTTTTTGATCACCTCATCCATACTTGGGTAATGTTTTTGTGCTGCTTTTACGCTAGCATCTATGTCGTCTTGATTAGCCGTTAACGCATCTGTTTGTACTTTATTTGCACGGCGAACTTCGACTAATGCGCCCTCAATATTATGTTGATATATATAATTAAGTGCTTGGTAACTGTGCAGCATACTCATTTCATAAGCCGCTGGCGTATAGCTAATGACTGAATCATTGGTAAAAAGGGCGTTACTTTGTTCAAGCCCTGCGCTTACTTGTATTTTTGCTGCTTGGCGTTTTATTTCCATTTGCTGATATACCGCTTCGTACTGTGGTCTTGCAGCCTCATTTTGATTATTTAAATTGCTTAAACGGGCCTGCTCTAATTGATTGAGCAAGTAGTTACTATGTGACTGCCCATTAGTCGGCAATAGCTGCTGGGCTTGGTCGATATTGTTGGTCTTAATAGCTTGGCGTACAGGCGACATTTGGGAGGCGTAATCCGAAAAAAGATCACTAAACCCAATGGTGCTGCATCCACTTAGCATGACACAAAAGCCAAAAATAACACTGCGTTGCACATGGCACTCCTTTTATAAGCGTTAATACAGATTAGCATAATCTAATCCAGAGAAGATGTTAAACAATGTAAAAAAGCGTAGCAATCACCGTGTTTATAAGAAATAGTTACGCGATCATTGGTCACTGAGTTGTTGCACGATACATTCGAATGATCAAAACAATAGGTAAGCTTTGCGCTATTATGGCAATCCTGTATAAATAGATACTTCAGGCAAACAGGTAGCTGATTTTCTTATTATGTTGATTAATTAATGGATCGAGTGGTTGCCGACTACTAAACGATAGAATAACTCACCTCATAGGGTTTAATGCTTAGCAAGATTAAAACTAAGGATCACTTTGAAAGCAACACTGTTTACGGTACTCGCCCTAGTGGCATTTGCAGCTAATTCTCTTTTATGTCGTATGGCATTAGCACAAAATTACATTGATCCATGGAATTTTACAGCTTTGCGGCTATTCAGTGGCGCATTGTGTTTAGGATTTATTTTCCTTATACAAGCAACACCAACAGAGTCTGTAGCTAGGGAAGATAACAATCTTAATAATGCAGAGCATGAACGTGGTAGTTGGCGCAGCAGTGTTAGCTTACTGGTTTATGCGTTATGTTTTTCAATTGCCTATGTAGAATTGGACACTGGAACTGGCGCGTTGATTTTATTTTCTGCTGTTCAATTGACTATGATTGGCTGGGGGATTTTCAACAAGGAGCGACTCACGACTGTACAGTGGTGTGCATTTATTATCGCTGTCATTGGTTTTGTGTATTTAATGCTGCCATCGGCAACGATGCCGTCAATGAGCCCAGCATTATTAATGACGATTAGCGGTATTGCGTGGGGGATATACAGTATTCGCGGAAAAGTGTGCCTATCCCCACTGAAAACCACAACGTTTAATTTTGTGCGTAGTTTATTTGCATTACCGATATTGTTGATCGTGGGTTTTGGTTATTTATCGGGGATCAGTTGGCAGGGGATCGCGCTTGCATGTGCATCTGGTGCTCTTGCGTCGGGTATTGGCTATAGTGCTTGGTATGTTGCCGTACCCTTATTAAAAAGCAGTCAAGCCGCAGTGGTTCAGCTGTGTGTGCCAGTGATAGCTGCATTGGCAGGGATGTTATTTTTAGCGGAAGAACTAAGCATTCAGTTTGTTATTGCTAGCGCCGTTATTCTTGGCGCTGTGCTAGTTTTTTTACTGGCTAAACAGCCGCAGGGCTGACATTCAGCACGTAACGCTGATACAGTTGCGGCAAATTCGCCAAAATAGCAGCTTTGCCGGCAAGCTGACTGTTATTTATAGTATCAGCTAATACGGTTAAACTCTGATGTTGTAGTAAAATGTCAGATTGCACTATGTGGCTAATATGCCAAGGTTCAGGCGCAACGCCGCCTAAATCATGTTGATAAGGGCGATAAAAGCCATACTTTTCTAAATGACTATCAAGCCACTTGGTCAGCGCTGCAAAAGGGCCATTGTCTTGGTATTCGTGCGGCTCTAACTGCAGCTGATAGTCATCAGAAACACTGGCTTGGTCAAAAATATCAAGATCAGTACCAAAGTGATGGCGACTGCTTCCCGGTAGGGCTGAATAAAGCATAATGGCATGGCATTTTTCAATGTCTGTCATGGAGGCTAAATCAACGGGCTGTTGCTGCTTATTGAGCACAGGTCGATGACCATTAAATTTAGCATTCCAAATCAATGCTTGACGTTCAAAGTTACGAAAGCTTGATGCAATAGTCAGTGCAAAGCCTGCATCGCGAGCTGCATTTTGCAACTGCATAAAGTCATCAATAATGTCTTTATGCAGTTTATGATCTTGATAATCAACAAGCAGTAGCTCGTCTTTACCACAGGCACACTCAGCCAACTGCTGCGATGTGAGCTTAGCAGGGATCATGTTAAAAGTTGCTCTAGAATTTGCTCGTAAATATCAGCAAGTGCAATGAGATCATCACAATTAACGCACTCATTCACTTTATGAATGGTGTCGTTACGTGGGCCAAGTTCAATAACCTTAGCGCCGGTTTGTGCTATAAAACGTCCATCTGAAGTACCGCCAGTGGTTTCAAGTGCGGTATTTAAGCCAGTTATTGATTTGATAGCTGCAACCGTGGCATCAATAAGCGGGCCGCCTTCGGTGATAAATGGCTGACCATTAACAATCCAACTCAGCTCGTATGCAAAATCATATTCAGCCAGAATGTCGTTAACTCGTTGCTGGAGTTGCTGGTGAGTTACTTCGGTACTAAAGCGAAAATTAAATTGCACTTCAAGCTCACCTGGGATCACATTGCCAGCTCCCGTGCCGCCATTAATATTTGAAATCTGAAAACTAGTAGCAGGGAAAAATTCATTGCCGTTGTCCCATACCGTTTGACTCAACTGGGCAAGCATTGGCGCTGCAATATGAATCGGGTTTAGAGCAAGTTGCGGATAAGCCACATGACCTTGTATGCCTTTAACAGTTAAAAAGCCAGTCAGTGAGCCTCGGCGGCCATTTTTAACGACATCACCCAGTACATCACGCGATGAAGGCTCGCCAACCAAACACATATCTATTTTTTCACCTCGGGCCTCCAGCGTATCGATTACTCGCGTGGTGCCGTTGATAAAAGGGCCTTCTTCATCAGAGGTAATTAAAAAAGAAATTGAGCCTTTATGATCGGGGTGTTTAGTTACAAATCGCTCGGTTGCTACCACCATGGCAGCTAAAGAGCCTTTCATATCAGCCGCACCACGGCCATGCAACATGCCATCGGCTAGAAAGCCAGAGAAAGGCGGGTGCTGCCAGTTCTTTTCTGGTCCTGTTGGTACTACATCAGTGTGACCTGCAAAGCAAAAGTGCGGTGAGCTGTCGCCTTTACGCGCCCATGTATTTTGGGTGTCAGTAAAAAACAGTGATTCAATATTAAAACCAAGCTGTGCCAATCGCTCATTCATTATAGTTTGGCAATCTGCATCTTCAGGGGTGACTGAGCGACGCTGTATTAAGGCTTGTGCAAGTTCGATGACGGGATGATTCATGATGCAAAAATCTCATCGTATTGCGCTGGTTTAAAACCTAAATGGTAGCTGTTGTTGCGAATAAGCACTGGGCGCTTGATCATTGCCGGTTGTGCTACCAAAATTGCCAAGGCAGTGTGTTTATCAAGGTTCTGTTTTTGCTCATCTGATAATTGGCGATAGGTTGTGCCACGTTTATTGACCAGATCTTGCCAGTCGATGTGCATTGCAAACTCAGTGATCATATCAAGGCTTATGCCGTCTTTACGGTAATCATGAAAATTAAAGTCAATGTTGTTATCGGTTAAATATTTTTTGGCTTTTTTTATAGTGTCGCAGTTACTAATGCCGTAAAGAGTCGTCATATTAATTACTTCTTAGTTAGTGTTAAAAGAGTATCTACCCCAGCTGTAACCTGAGATAAAGAATAATGTATTGGTTTAAGTTGATGCCCGTTAAGTAAAATAAGGCTGGCAAGTAAGGGGCTATTGAGATCTCTAAGATCAAAATAAGCGAGCCGTTGCCCTTTGGTTATTTTACTGCCGTTGAGTTGGGCTATATGAGTGTGTTTAATGTGTTGCTGTTGGTCTAAATATAAATTTAGAAGCACTTTTAAGCCATTGTTGGCTTGTAAAATAAATTCAGTACCGGCATTTTTTACTTGCATTAATGTACCATCAAAGGGCGCTAATATTTTATGATTGCTCAGGGCAACCATTATCCCTGGGCCAAGTGTGCCGTAGCTAAAGAAGGGTTCTGGGTGCTCGCTTAATGGGGCAACTTTACCACTAAAAGGGCTACAAATTGCAATACTGTTAGCCGCTAACTGACGTTGTGGTAAATAACTAATATCCGTGTATTTCATTATGTTAATTTGGGCTCATTGAGAAACTGATAGCCATCTTTTTTTAACGCGCTGATGGCATCTTTAATACGCTGTTGTTTTACTAAAACGTAATCGGTGTCGTAGGTTGAAATAGCAAAAATAGAGATATTTGCTGTGGCTAAAACTCCAGAAATATTTGCCATTATTCCGGTTAAGGAAAAACCAAGTGGACCGATCACTTCTAACGCGCGCCAATCGTGCTCAGCATCAAGGCTTTCAATAGCGAACTGGCTAGGGCAAACAATAGATAACTCATCGTTGGTTTTGGCGATAATAAACATTGATTGTTTGAATAAAGCAGCGGGGATCTCGCTATCAACATCAAGGCTATGAATGGTAAAGGCCGTACTATGCAGTTGTAACGTTTGCTTAGACATTGCTACCCCTTTTTTAATTGTGAGACTTCCCATCTGTGTATACTGATCAATAGTATAGATTATCTTACTTAAATAAAAGAGCAATGTTGTCCACAATTTCTGTGGATAAGGTTGGGAATAGGGAGGTATAACAACGCTAAGCTATTTATTTTATTCATAATTTTTATTAGCTAAAGAAATGCACAGGGTAAAGTGATCATCATGCAATCACTTTACCCATGGTGTTAAATATTTTCGGCTTGTGCCGCTTGGATAGCAGTAAGCGCAATTGTATAGACAATATCATCAACCAAAGCACCGCGGCTTAAGTCATTGACGGGTTTGCGCATACCTTGCAACATTGGGCCGATACTTATCAAATCAGCACTTCGTTGCACCGCTTTATAAGTGGTATTACCGGTATTTAAGTCTGGAAATATAAACACCGTCGCTTTACCAGCCACTGGGCTATTTGGTGCTTTTTTAAGTGCGACATTTTCCATAATCGCCGCATCATATTGTAAAGGACCATCGATGATCAGATCAGGGCGTTTTTGTTGCGCTAACTTTGTTGCCAGACGGACTTTTTCTACATCAGCCCCAGTGCCTGACGTGCCGGTGCTGTAGCTTATCATCGCTACTCGTGGCTCAATACCAAATGCGGCGGCTGAGTCTGCAGATTGAATGGCAATATCGGCTAATTGCTCAGCGGTTGGATCAGGATTAATGGCACAATCCCCGTATACCAGTACTTGATCAGGTAGCAACATAAAAAACACCGACGAGACTAATGATGACCCTGGTGCTGTTTTTATTAATTGCAGCGGCGGACGAATGGTGTTGGCGGTTGTATTTACTGCACCCGAGACCAGACCATCGACTTGACCACGCTCTAACATCATAGTGCCAAGCACAACGTTGTCTTGGAGCTGTTCAAGGGCAACCACTTCAGTCAGGCCTTTGTTTCTACGAATATCAACCATAGGCGCAACATAGTCGTTGATCACATCATGAGGTTCGATAATGGTTACATTTTCGTTTAGCTCAACACCTTGTTGTATAGCGATACGTTCAATTTCTTCTCGATCGCCCAATAGAATGGTCTTCGCAATACCACGTTGACCGCAAATAGCGGCGGCTTTTATTGTTCGAGGCTCATTGCCTTCAGGTAACACTATAGTTTTTGCCGCTTGGCGGGCTTTATCCGTGAGTAAATAACGAAATGCTGGAGGTGACATTTTACGAGTTTTTCCGACACTTTTAGCAAGCGTATCTAACCAGTCAGAATCAATATGGCTGGCATTATGATGCTTTACTTTATCAATTCGTTGTACGTCATCGCACGGTACTTCCATATTAAAGTTATGCAGTAGCAATGAAGTACGCCAGGTGTCAGCATCTGTACTGAGGATTGGCAGGCCAGTGGCCATCGCTTGTTCGCACAAGGTCATGATCCGTGGCTCAGGTTTAAAACCACCAGTTAATAAGATAGCTCCTAATTTAGTGCCATTCATGGCTGATAAACAGGCCGCAACTAACACATCTGAACGATCGCCTGGGGTCACCAGCAGTGCGCCTGGGGTAAAATGATTTAAGATATTTGACACTGTTCTGGCACAAAATGTTACGCGGCGTAGACGACGATGAGCCATATCACCTTCGTTGATCACGTCAGCTTTTAAATACGCACATAAATCTTTAACGCGCGGAGCAACCAGCTCAAAATCCCATGGGATCGAGCCAAGTAACATAAACGGATGTTTTCTAAAAATAGGTAAAGATGCTAAGCGATTGAGCTCATTGTCAAGCTCGTCGGGTTTATGTGCTTCCACGAGATCTGCGCGTGCTCTGCCTTCATCATCCAGTGGTGCATTTACTTTATTAAAAATACAGCCTAATACGCGGGCATGGTCAACACTGCCATAATACCCGGCTGCAATTTCTAGGCGGTCTTCAATTTGATCGTTACTGTCATTACCAGGAGTGAGCACAAACACAATGTCAGCGCCGAGAGTTTGTGCTATTTCGCGGTTTACTCTACCTGCATAAGGTTGGCGGCGAGTAGGGACCATACCTTCGATAATTGCGACTACATCGTTGCCTATGGCATTTTCAAAGCGCTCAACAATTTCTTCAAGTAAATCATCACCTTTTCCATCCCCGATCATTTGCTCTGCATAATCAAGCGCAAAAGGAGTAGGTGGTGTAATAGGTGAGCCTTGGGTGACAATTTGTGTTGATTTTTCAGGGCCCGTTTCACCTGAGCGAGGCTGGGCTATGGGCTTGAAAAAATTAACTTTGACCGCTTTTTGTTCTAACGCACGCACTAATCCGACTGAGACCGATGTTAAACCAACCCCAGTAGAGATAGGTACTAGCATAATTCGACGTGCCATAATTATAACTCCTGTGCAATTGAGGCGGCATCAAGAGCAATGACCCACTCTTCATTTGTTGGCATTACTACTGCTTTTGTTTTTGCATTATTACTGCTGATAACCCCTGGTGTGCCAAATCGGGCTGCAAGGTTGGCTGTACTGTCGCAATCAAGGCCAAGATAGCTCAGTTGTGTTATTACTTTATCACGAATAATATCGGAGTTTTCACCAATACCACCGGTAAAAATTAACGCATCAAGGCGTTGCAATGGCACCATAAATGCGGCTATTTGTTTTGCTAAACGATAACAAAACATCTCCAATGCTAAAATGGCTTTTTCATTTCCTGCAACAGCAGCTTCTTCTATTGTACGACAGTCATTAGAAAGTTCACTGATACCCAGTAAGCCACTTTGTTGGTTTAATAAGTCATCAATTTGTTGTGCATCGTAGTTAAGTTGGGTGGTTAAAAAGTTAAATAAACCCGGATCAATATCTCCGCTGCGGGTGCCCATCATTAAGCCTTCTAGTGGAGTTAAGCCCATGCTGGTATCAACACTTTTGCCATTTTTAATTGCACACACAGAGCAGCCATTACCTAAGTGAGCGCTGATAAAATTACTTTGCTCAATAGGCTGGTTTAAAAGGACTGCTGTTTGACCTGCAACATAATAATGGCTGGTACCATGAAAGCCGTAACGTCTAACACCATAATCAGTATAAAGTTTATAAGGGAGGGCATATAAATAGGCAACATTGCCCATGGTTTGATGAAACGCGGTATCAAACACTGCTACTTGCGGTAGTCCCTTGAATGATGCTTGCGCAGCAGCAATGCCTAATAAATTAGCGTGCCCATGTAATGGCGCAAGCGTAGCGGCTTGAGTGATTCCTTTAATTACATCGTCGTCAATCAGTACCGATTTAGTAAAGTGCTCGCCGCCGTGAACCACGCGATGACCTACTGCAATAAGGTTTTCAGCTAAATGGTGTTCGTTAATAAGGCTAACTAAGGTATCGATTGCCGCACTGTGAGCTTGATTAGGCGCAAGTTCAATCAGTTGTTTTTTGCCAAGGTATTTGTATTTCACAGATGGCGACGATGAGCCTAGGCGTTCAGCAAGACCTGAAATGATTTCTTCAGATGTGGCGGCATCTAAAATAGCGAATTTTAAACTCGAACTTCCACAGTTCAGTACAAGAACATGATGAGGTGATGATTGCGAAGACATAACAGGATCCCATTTTTTGACAATTGCGCATTAAGCTTAGTTGTTATATAACCAAGTACTCGAGCATAGTGATTAAAGTAAAAGAGTCATTGGTCGATAAATTGCTATGGATATCTGTAATGACTATACTAAAGTCTAGTTGACTTAACGTGCGCTTATTTTAACTCATTAATTGTTTTAAGGTAAGTTTAAACCATGATCAAAAACACGTTTTGGATGAAAAAGGTGGAAGGGATTTTACACAGGAATGTTACCGTGAATATGATACACTCATTGCGGTAACATTAATAAATATACCAGCGACACCTAGGAGTCATGATGCAAAAAAGTGTGATGTCACAAGTCCAAACTGGTCGTGAATATGCAAAAAAATGGCCTATGCGTAAAGAATTAGCGCCTCTGTTCACGGAGTTTAGAGTGATCAAAGCCACCGAGCTGGCAATTACAGTAATGCCGATTTTGGCAATGCTCACTTTATTTATGCAAATTAATTATTTAGGCAGCAGTTTTTTACCTCAAGCAGTCGCTATCGCGTTGTTTTTTTTATCTCTACCGCTACAGGGATTGCTGTGGTTAGGCAAGCGTGCAGATACTGTACTTGAGCCTGCGATGGAGCATTGGTATAAAGAGCTTCATACGAAAATGGTAGCCAATGGCTACCAAGGGCATGTCCCTAAAGATAAACCACGTTATGCAGAGTTGGCCCATTTACTCAATGATATGTTTGATAAAATGGACCGCGCGTTTACCCGAGAGAATCTGTAATACGTTTAAATTGACTAACATAAAATGACAGGGTGACGACTTGCTCACCTTGTTGTTCTAGTTGTTGCCAATGTTCAGGACGAAACTTCCAAGCAAAGGGAGTCATAGTGATCAAGTTCTTCACATCTTTAAATGGCAAGCTTATCTGTTGTTCTAATAATGTTTGCTCTATAAGCTCAAACCCTACAGGCGCAGCAATCGGTGTATGCGCATTGACGTCTCGGTAAATATAGTGCTTGAGTTCTTTTAAATGCCAAGGGCCAGGGCTTGCAACTACCAATGTAGCGTCTGGTTTTGCTAATCGAGCCAATTCAGCATCAAATAATGGGGCAAAAATACTCACTAATACATCTGCTGAGCCATCATTAAATGGAGCTTGGCTGATTGATGCAACGCTAAAATTACAATTACTGTATCGCTTTGCAGCATATTTAACTGCTGATTTTGATATATCGACGCCATAAACGTGTGCAGTACATGCATTGGCAATCGCATGAGTATAAAAACCTTCCCCGCACCCTAAATCAATTACCTGTTGTGGTGCTTGCAGAGCAACTCGCTGTGCAACGGCATGTTGTAAAAACTGGTAGTGCCCAGTGGTTAAAAAAGCACGCCTTGCTTGTACCATGTCAAGATTATCGCCAGGTTGCTTAGAGTTCTTTTGTTGCACAGGTAATAAATTCACATAGCCTTCTTTTGCAGTATCAAAGCTATGGTTGTTAATACATTTTAGCACTTTGGCATGTAACTCAAGCGATTGTTGGCAGAGCGGGCATTGGTAATCGAGACTCATGGATCTAGGTAATCCTTATCATAAAATGTTTTTACCCAATGTGGGCGATAGGTGATCAATAGGGTAATGGCCATGCCGTTTAACATCGCTTCAGGAAAGCAAATAATGACACATAAATAGAGATAGTTTTCACTTAATTCAAACCAATTGTAATTGCCGGTTAAATAATAAAATAAGCTAATGGTGATAATCTTAAAGCAGGCGATGAAAGCGGCGCAAATAAAAGTACATACAAAAATGTAAATGAAAAAATGCCGTGGTAATAGGTTATAACACAGTATAAATACCCCATAACTGACTAAAATGGGTAAGTAAGCGGTTAACAATAAGTGGATAGGTAATTGCGCAATGCTTATTTGATTGAAAGCCGTTAATAGCAGACTTGCTAGGGTGGCGCTCAATAATGCAAAGCGCCAGCCTAAAATAAGCGTTATGGCAGTTACACCTAAAATATGCAGTTCAAGACCGGGTAATATGCCGGCTTTAATTCGCCACAATAAGGCAAATGCTAACGCACAGACAAATAGGCCTGTTTGACGGGCTGGCGTGGTTATTAAATGTTGGTAGTGTGACTTATTGACACTCGACCAAAAAATACAGCCGATAACAAGCCAAGCAATTGCCTGAAGTTCAATGCTTATTATCGGGATTGTCGTTAGCTTATCCATTAGCGTTAACTAAAGGTTGACCATATTGGCGCATGATCTGATGGCTTTTCAATACCACGTAATTCATAGTCAATTCCCGCTTCAATACAACGAGTAGCCAAAGTTGGAGTCGCTAGGATAACGTCAATGCGTAGACCACGATTATCATCAAAGCCTCGAGAGCGATAATCAAACCAAGAGTACTGTTCGCTTGTGTCTGGGTGAAGTTCACGGAAGGTGTCTGTAAAGCCCCAATCTAGCAAGGTTGCAAGCCATTGACGTTCTTCAGGCTGGAATGAACATTTGCCAGTTTTTAACCAACGCTTGCGATTAACCTCACCAATGCCAATATCAAGATCAGTAGGAGAAATATTGATGTCGCCCATGACAATGACATCCTCGTCGTTACTGTGGTGGCTTTGTAAGTGAGTCATTAGATCACGGTAGAACTGTCGCTTATACGGAAATTTTGTTTCATGAGTAATGTTATCGCCTTGTGGAAAATAGCCATTCATTACGGTTAGATCACGGCCATTTTCTTGGCTAACAGTGACGCTGATCATGCGCTTTTGTGATTCATCAGTATCTGTTGCGAATCCTTTAACCACAGACTTAGGTTCAGTTTTGCATAGCATAGCTACGCCATAATGTGCTTTTTGACCATGAAAATAAACGTGGTAACCCATATTTTGAACATCTTCGAGTGGGAAAGCTTCATCATGTACTTTTATTTCTTGTAAGCCGATTATATCAGGCTGATGTTTATCTATGATTGCTTGTAATTGGTGCAGACGAGCTCTCAGCCCGTTAATGTTAAATGAAATTACTTTCATGGCTTGACCTTTAATTAGAGTTATCTTTTGCAGATTATGGCAAATTCTACCATCAATTAGCGTATGGTACATGCGCTTATTTATAATAATAAGCCGCTCAATTGTTGAACAAAGTATGAATTTTGATTAAACATTGTTAACGCTTTTTTAAATAAAAAATTAAATAGATAATTCGGTTGATTTGTAAACTTCGGTCTATATAATGCGCAAAAATTGCTCACAATATAACTCCACTTAAAGGTAAATCATGAAACTACAATTATTAGCATTATTCGTCGCAGCGACTGCTTTCTCTGAGACTGCCAGTGCAGCACATTATTATAATGCTGATCATAAAATTGAATCTAAATTATGCTCAATCAGTGCTAACGAAGGATTTACTGCAGCACGCAAAGTTGCAGCCCAGCACGGGGTGTATTTATCACGTTATTCAAAAAGTATTTTGTGTAATGGTGATGATATTCGTGATATTGCAAAAAAAGTGGATGATAAAGTTCGCCAAGAAAAAGTAATTGAAGTGTTTGCTAAAAACTCACAGGCAGAAACACAGCTATGTATTACTGCCTTGAAGCAAGGTTTGGCTCCAGTGAAAGAAAAAATAGCAAACTTAAACTCATTGATTTGTAATGGTGAAGTGGTTACTGAGTTTGTGAAACGATATCAAGGTGCGACAATTTGATTAAAAATGTAACGCACTAGCTCGTTTATCTACAATAGCAGCGCTTTAATCGCTGCTATTTTACATTTTTATAGAATAACTTTTCCAACCTATGTATTGATCTGGCATAATAGCGCGCTGAATATACCGCAACGTCTTGGTGCCTATGGTGACAAAATCTGCTACGAAAATGGCTACGAAACGAATCAGTGATGAGCAGCTTGTTGAGATCATTGAAGCGGCGATTTTTGTTGCGGGAAAACCAGTCAGTAAACGGCATTTAAAAGACACCGTATTAACTGAGTTAAGTGTGTCTATGACACGTATTAACCTCGCGATTGAACAGATCCAAATTCATTATCAAACCCGTGGTATTCGCTTAGTTGAAGTCGGTAGTGGATTTAGATTTCAGGCGTGTGCCAGCTTAGCCCCTTGGTTAAATAACCTTTGGCAAGAACGGGCGCCTAAATATTCCCGTGCACTATTAGAAACTCTTTCGCTTATTGCTTATCGTCAGCCGATAACTCGGGGCGAGATAGAGCAAGTACGTGGAGTGACCGTAGGCTCAACTATTATTAAAAGTCTGCTCGAGCGTGAGTGGATACATGTTGTTGGTCATAAAGAGGTGCCAGGTAGGCCCGCTTTATATGCCACAACCAAACAATTTTTAGATTATTTTTCGTTAACAGGTTTAGATAACTTACCGCCACTGCCAAAACAGCAGCAAAGTAAAATTGACCAGTTATTGAGTGATCCTTCTGTGAGAGAACTATCCGAATGAGTATACAAGGTGAAAAGTTACAAAAAGTCTTAGCAAGAGCGGGCGTAGGTTCGCGACGTGAGATGGAAAAATACATTGATGCAAATCGTGTCAGTGTTAATGGTAAAGTAGCAAAGCTGGGTGATCGTGTTGAAGAAACCGACCAGATCCGTGTTGATGGCCATACGGTAAAAATTGAAGAAAAAGCTGAACGTATCTGTCGCGTTGTTATGTATAACAAACCTGAAGGTGAGTTATGTACACGTAAAGATCCTGAAGGACGTAGAACGGTATTTGACCGCCTGCCGCGCGTTGATGGTGAACGTTGGATTGCTGTTGGTCGTTTAGATATAAATACAGCAGGTTTAATGTTGTTCACCAATGATGGTGAGCTTGCTAACCGCTTAATGCACCCAAGTTACGAAGTAGAGCGTGAATATTCAGCACGTGTATTTGGTGAAGTAACAGCAGAAACTATCAAAAATTTAACCAAAGGGGTTGAGCTTGAAGATGGTATGGCAAAATTTCTTACTATTAAACCACTGGGCGGCGAAGGTATTAACCGCTGGTATAATGTAACGCTGACTGAAGGGCGTAACCGTGAAGTTCGTCGTTTATGGCAGTCTCAAGACGTTGAGGTTTCTCGCCTTATTCGTATTCGTTATGGTAAATTAGAGCTCGATAAACGTCTACCACAAGGTGGTTGGGCTGAGCTAGATTTAGAGACTGTAAATTACTTACGTAAAACAGTTAAGCTTGGCCGTGAAACGCAAACAAAATTATCTGTTATGCCTGAAAAACGCAAAGATAAGCGCGCTAAAATTAATCAAATTCGTAAAGCAGTCAAAAAACATAATAATCGCGTTAAACAAACTAAACGCCGTTAATATCTGCCTTGCATTAAAAAAGCCGCTAATTAGCGGCTTTTTTATGTTTAGTACTTGGTTTATACCAATCGACTTAAATATTTAACCATTCTAGCGGGCTAAATAAAGTGCTAACTGCGTTAGGGATTTTTTATGTAGAACAACTACATGTCAAAATTCCTGCCTTGTTATCACTGTATTTATCTGTCGCTATAAATGGTCAGTAACTTAACACGACTGGTATTATTTCTTTGTTTGCGCGTCTAATGATTGACCATTGACGTCTTTTGAATCATCACTCATTAAGTATAAATAAGTTGGCATTAAGTCTTCAGGGCAGGCTAGTTTATCGCGATCTTCGCCTGGATAGACACTGGCACGCATAGCTGTGAGGGTGGCGCCGGGATTAATACAATTTATCCGGATATTCGTTTTACCAACTTCACATGCCCATGTTTGCATCATTCCTTCAACTGCAAATTTTGAAATGGCATACGCGCCCCAAAACTCACGACCTTGGCGACCAACCCCAGAAGAGGTGAAAATAATTGAAGCACTTGGAGATTTACGTAAAACTGGAAACATATATTTTGTAATCATCGCTTGAGCGGTAACATTCACTTTCATGATGTTATCAAACGTTGATGAACAAAAATGCTCAAGTGGACCCAGTGAGCCAATTATTCCTGCATTATTGAGCAAGCCATCTAGTTTACCAAATTGCTGTTCAATGGTAGCGCCTAAATCACGAAAGTTTTGTTTACTTGCACCTTTTAAATCCATCGGTACAATCGCAGGCTTTGGCCCGCCAACGGCAATGATTTCATCGTACACGGCTTCCAGTTTGCTGGTGGTTTTACCCAATAATATAACCGTTGCGCCATGTTTGGCATAAGTTATTGCAGCCACTCGGCCAATGCCGTCACCTGCACCAGTTACTAAGATCACTTTGTCTTGTAGGGCATTATCAGCCGCTTTATAGGTTTGCATAATAAAGGTCCAAAAAATCAATTTGATTGATTTTAACATAGCAAAACACCAAGTTATCGAATTTATTGCAAAATAAGGTGGCGAAATTTGAAACTTTACGTTAACTTTAACTGGTCTAATGTCTTATTAATAACCTAATTACATTATTTTAACTAAATATTACGCGAAAACTTAAAAGAATTAGTAACAAAATTAGCTACACTTATTTATCAACACACATAAAAAAAAGATTACGTGCGGAGCAAACAATATGAAAAAAATGCTACTCTCACTTGCAATTACAGCTGCTCTAGCTGGTTGTGGCGGCGGTGAAACGTTAGAAGATGTTAAAAATGATACACCACCAGTTATTCCATCAGCTACAGTTAAGTTTGATCCCGCAAATGGGGTTATTTCAGTACCAAATGATTTATTAATGAGTGGTACAAAAGATGGCACTATTAATATCCCCGGTGAGTTGAGTGCTAATGGTGTATCAGTGCCAAGAAGCGCCTATGCTAACCCGTCCCTGGCACTAGGTGCACTTGATGGCTGGTCTAGCCAAGTTCCTTATAAAATAGATCTTACCTTTCCTGCGAATGTTAGCCTTGATGAAAGTTCGGCTGGTGCGCCGGGATCTGTGCGTATTTTTGAAGTTGTTATGGGCGCTAGTTTAACAGATGCAGATTGCGCAGCGGTACCCGCTGGAGCCGGATGTAAACTATTAGGTGAATTAACCTTTGGCGTTGATTTCATCACTAAAGCAAGTGGCAATGCGGTTGCTATTATTCCATTAAAACCGTTTAAAGCTGGCAGCTCGTATATTAATGTGCTGACGACTGAGCTTAAAGACTCATTAGGGCGTTCTATCGAGCCTTCATCAACTTATGGTTTGGTTAGTGAAGAGACCCCACTGATCACCGAGAGCCAATTAGCGCTTCAAGGCGTGGTAAACAGTTATGAAAATGTGGTCACGTCAGGTGGCACTATTAGTAAAGATGATATTATTTTTAGTGGGGCGATGACGATTCAGTCTGTTGGTCCGGTACTTGGTACTATTAAAAAGTTACTAGCAGCAAGCCTGCAAAACCCAGCCTTGCCAACACCAATGGTTCAAATCCCAGAGCAACCACTGCTAACGGTTGAGCAAGTCTTTGCTTCACAAGGTGTTACTGGACTTTCGCCAGCATTTGCAGGTGTTCAATATCAAAAAGGTAGTGTGACACTACCTATGTATTTATCTCAGCCTGAAGGAAAAGAAATTTCAAATTTGGCTGACACATATTGGCAAGGCATGTGTTCAAGCCCAGTTGCCGTTCTTAATCAGCAAGCAGCTGATCAAGCGCTGCGCGAAGCAGGAAAAGAAGATGAAATTGATCCTACAATGTTTGATGTTGGTCCATATGAGCCGCTTTGCCAAGGTTTAAGTGAGGGGAGATTACATGATTACCCGAAAATTGATATTACTCGCCACTTAACAAAATACAATCCGATCCCTAAAGTGCAAAGCCAGCAAGAAGTAACTGTTCAGATAACAAAACCTATTTTGCCTGTAATAAATTTTATCAGAACACAAAGTCTTGGTATGTCGGCACTTGAAATGCCAGCTGGTGGTTGGCCGGTGGTGATAATGCAACATGGTATAACTTCTAAAAAAGAAGATATGTTGGCATTAACGGCTAGTTTAGCGATTCAAGGCTTTGCAACGGCCTCAATAGACCATCCAGTGCATGGTGAACGTGGTATTGACGTGGATGACGATGGTAATGATGATTTTAATGCATCAACAGGCTCTGTCCTGGCGTATATGAATTTGCAATCATTACTAGTAGCACGTGACAATTTAAGACAGTCTGCAGCTGATTTACTTGCTTTACGTCTTGGTCTAAACTTTACAAACGATACATCACTTAACACTTCTGATGTAGTGTTTATTGGACATTCATTAGGCTCAGTAGTTGCTCCCGCTTTTGTTACTCAAGCAAATACACCTTTAGATAGCCAAGTTGATGGTCTGTTCAAAGTCAATAGCGTCGCACTTGCTAGCGGTGGTGGTGGGATAGCCAGCTTCTTACTAGAATCGGCGAGTTTTGGCCCATTTGTTCAAGGCTCAGTATTGCTATCAGCTGGGACATCTGAATCTGCTGAGTTCCAAGCTTATAGAGAGAGCTCTGCTGTATCAAATTGTGGTGAAGCAGTTTCTACGAGCGAGAGTATTTCATGTGGGTATGGAGAATATTACACTTCGTTAAATGCAGCTGGTGAAATGACTAAGCTAGCTAACATTCAAGGTGTAATGAGTCAGTTCTCATTTGCAGCACAGACGGCACTTGATAGCGGGGATCCTACAAACTATGCATCTGCTATAAAAGCGCTTGGCACACCTGTTTATATGAATGTGGTAGTTGGAGATGGAGAAGTTAATGGAAATAAACCAGACCAAGTGATTCCACCAATGACTGTAAACAATCCAATTGCAGGCTCACTGCCACTTGCTAACTTAATGGGTTTAACGACAGTAACCCAGTCGCAAGCGCCTACTGACGATGGTATGAGTTATTTAGTTAAATTTACCAAAGGGCATCACAGCTCAGTACTTACACCTGCACCGAATGCAGCCGCAGGCGCGACGGCTGAAGGAAGCGCTGCCGCGACAAGTGAAATGCAATTACAGATTGCAACTTACTTAGTAACTCGAGGTCGTGCGTTATCTATTCAAAATACCGAGATTGTCACTGATTAACTTTTTAGAGTATTAAAATAAATGAAAAGCCACTGAAAAGTGGCTTTTTTTTGTTTGAATGGTAAATTAGGTCAAATTTTTGTTTGGAGAATACGATTGGAATTTCTATATGAGTACGGGCTGTTTCTAGCTAAAACGGCGACATTTGTGATTGCCGCCGCTGCGGTAATATTAATTAGTGTCGCTGCAGCGATAAAGCCTAAAAGTAAAAAAGGTGAGATTGAGATTGATGATATTTCTGAGCAGTTAGATGATTTGAAAAATGATTTTATTGAAAGCACCTTATCTAAAAAAGCATTAAAAGCGCACCATAAAGCCCAAAAGAATGATGCTAAAAAAAGCACTGATGAACAGTCGAAACCACGATTATATGTACTTGATTTTAATGGTAGTATGGATGCCCATGAAGTCGATAGTTTACGTGAAGAAATTACCGCAATTGTTGCAATTGCCGATCCTAAGCAAGACAAAGTGTTGGTTAGGCTAGAAAGTGGTGGCGGTGTAGTTCATGGCTATGGACTTGCTGCTTCCCAGCTACAACGCATTAAAAATAGAGGTATTCACCTTACGGTTGCGATTGATAAAGTTGCTGCCAGTGGTGGTTACATGATGGCTTGTGTCGCTGATGAAATTGTTGCCGCACCGTTTGCTATCGTTGGCTCTATTGGTGTGATAGCACAAATTCCAAATTTTAATAAAATTCTGAAGAAAAACGATGTTGATTTTGAACAAATCACTGCGGGTGAGTTTAAACGTACCCTAACTTTATTTGGTGAAAATACAGATAAAGCACGGGAGAAGTTTAAAGAAGAAATAGAGCAAACTCATGACTTATTCAAACTGTTTGTTAGCAGTCAACGGCCAAGTTTAGATATTAACTTAGTGGCAACAGGTGAGCACTGGTTTGCGACTCAAGCGCTTGAAAAAGGTCTAGTCGATACCATAGAAACCAGTGATGACACATTGCTTAAGTATCAAGATGAGCGACAAATATATAAAATTAAATATAAAGTTAAAAAGAGCTTAAGCGACAAGCTTGCTATCGGGTTGAGTAACACTGTTAACAAAACCGGTATATCATTATTGTCTCGTTTAAAAGGGCTAAACCCATAAAGGTTTCCGTTATTAAATGATAAAAAAACCCGCAAATTTGCGGGTTTTTTTTATTTTTACAAGCACAACTTTAGTCAGTTGATCTGTGATAATCCTCTAAGTCTTTTGCTGCATTAGGGTCGTTAAATACGGCCTCATCTAGTTCACCTTCAGATTTAGCCACTACACATGTCACCATGCAATCGCCCGTTACATTGACCGCTGTGCGGGTCATATCAAGTAACCTATCAACGCCAATAATTATGGCAATGCCCTCAACAGGTAAACCAACTTGATTCAGGACCATGGCAAGCATGATTAATCCTACGCCAGGAACACCAGCGGTGCCTACAGACGCTAAAGTGGCGGTTAAAACTACCATTAAGTAATCTGAAATTGTTAGATCAACACTGAAGACTTGTGCAATAAATACCGTAGCCACACCTTGCATGATTGCTGTACCGTCCATGTTAATAGTGGCACCGAGTGGAATTGTAAATGACGCAACTGAATTTTTTGCCCCTAATTTTTTAGTGGCTGTTTCAAGTGTAATAGGCATTGTTGCACTTGAACTTGAAGTGCTAAATGCAAATAAACAGGCATGCTTCATTTTTTTCAAAAAGATAACAGGGTTTAATCCAGTTAAAAATTTCAGTAATAAACTGTAATTAATAAATGCATGGAAAAATAATGCAGCCACAACAACACCAAAATATTTAGCTAAGCTGACTATCAAGTTCAACTCGATAGTAGTGAAGAGCTTTGCCATTAAACAGAATACCCCATAAGGAGCTACGTTCATTAATAAGGTAACTAATTTTAAAATCACGGTATTTAAATCTTCAAAAACAACCGCTACTCGTTTACCTGCACTGCCGCCAAGTGCCATGGCAATACCAAATAGTAATGCAAATACAATAACTTGTAACATGTTTCCACTGGCCATGGCATCAATTGGATTGGTTGGGAACATGCCAATGATTACTTGTGCAAGAGTTGGTGCTTCTTTTGCGCTATACGTCGCTTCAGAAGGTAAGTTAATCCCTTCCCCTGGATTAACTAATAATGCCAAGGTAATCGCAACCGTAATTGCAATTGCGGTAGTAATAAGATAAAGAGCGATTGATTTACCGCCTAAACGGCCTAATTTTTTCGGATCACTTAAGCTACATGTACCACAAACAAGTGAAACAAATACCAGTGGTACAACTAACATTTTCAAACTGGCGATAAAAATTTGTCCACCAATATGAAATAAACCATCAACAAAAAAGCCTTTAATTGGCAAAGAGAATAATCCAAGTGGGATTAGATAATCGTCTTCGCCAGCTAATATTGCTTGGAATATGAAGCCTACAGCAACCCCTAGAAACATACCTATCATGATACGGGTGGTTAAACTCATTGAACGGATTTTTGACATAGTAACAATCTATTTTTTATAAATTTGCCATAGCCTACCAGCATGCAGATTTTTATACAGAAAAAATCGATAAATATGAAAAAAAAATATGGATCAAAAAAACAACAAAAAACAAATAAAAGTTGTGATTTCCAAGCGTGTTATAGGTTAATATTGAGTAAATGTATTATTTAAATAATTAATAACAAAGCTAGGGAGAGGGCAATGCCTTTAATGCGATGGCTCAGTGTCATACTGTTAAGTTTTTTTATCACTGCGTGTGGTGGCGGTGGAACACTTGAAAAGGACGGTGGAGGCCTTGATGGAGGGGGCACTGATTCTCCTTCATATACACTAAGTATTAATGGTTTGTCAGAAACCACTGGTGAAGCTGCTAACGACGTTTCTTCTGAACAACGTTTAGTGCTCGTGGCTAAGTTATTGAAAGATGGTGTAGCAGCACCTAATGTAATTGTCACTTTTACTACTGATGGCGGATATGGTGTGCTTGATCCTGAATCAGGCACTGTCAAGACTGGAACTGATGGTAGCGCTAAAATATACCTTTCCGTGGGTAATACAGCTGGAGCCGGTACCGTTAATGCGTCGGTCACAATTAATGGTGAAACGTTTAACACCACAGAGCCTTTTACTTTTACGTCGACAGGTGATCAAGACAGTACAGCCCAAGACACTTATACAGTTACTCTTCAAGGCTATAGCCAAGATACCGGAGCAATTTCAAATAGTGTAACAAGTCAAGCGCCTTTAGACTTAAGAGCAACTTTAAAGCAAAATGGCGAAATAGTCGCTGGCAAGCGTATTTTGTTCACGCTGACAGATGGGATTGGCCTATTACAGCCCACAACAGGCTCAGCATTAACTCAAAATGATGGTATTGCGACAATCGAACTTACTGCAGGTAAAGATGCGGGAGCAGGTAAAGTGACTGCCACTTATAATGTCGGTGGGGAGTCTTATTCTGGAACTTTTGATTTTCAGACTACGGGTGGCCAGGGTAGTGATACAGGGGTCTCGGGTACTATAACTCTAGAGCTAAATATCTTAGATCAAAATGGAGCAGTATTTACTGAGCTAAATCCGGTTAGTAAAGATAATAAAGGTGTTGTTTCTGCTACATTAAGAGATGATGGTGTGCCACTTGCTTCTCAATTAATTAGTTTTACATCTAAATTCACGGGTAAAATCACCCCAGAGTTAGGTACTGCATTAACTGATCAGAATGGTGTAGCCGTAGTAACACTAAGCAGTGGCAACTTCAAAGGAGCTGGTCAAGTTGTTGCAAGCTATGAATCTGAAAGTAACGAGATAATAACAAAAACAGCTGGCTTTGTTTCAAATGGTGACGATGCTCCGGTTGAAAGTGCTCAAGCAGAATTAGATATTAAACTTCTCCAAGGGTGTAATGCTAATTGGGATACAAATCGCAATACTGTCGCATTAAATCCGCTAGACCCTTCTAGTGGTTGTACAGTGACCAATACATTTTCATCCGATTCACTTATTGACGTACTCATTAAGGTTGTAGACACCAGTAGTGGTGATGGTATTTCAGGGATTATTGCTGAGTTATCTACAGATTTAGGTCAATTACTTCCTGATTCAGGAAAAGCCTTAACTGATAACTTTGGATTTGCGCTATTAAAACTACAACCAGGAGCAAGTAGTGGAGCCGGTACTCTAACTGCTACAGCAAAAGATACAAACTTAAATAAAGCATTTTCAATTAGTACGGCAGAATTAAAAGTATCAATAGATAATGGCTTGCCTAATTTATTAGATAGCTTAGGTAATCCAATTGAGGGTCAATATCAGCCACTAGCTGCAGGTGCAACAACCGTTATAACTGTTGAAATTAGAGATACTAATGATGATTTAATCGTAACGCCTTTTGATGTTCAGTTTACATCAAGTTGTGTTGAGAGTGGTAAATCAATTGTTGATGAAAAAGTGATCAGTATTGGTGGTATTGCTACGTCAACATATAGAACAAATGGCTGTAAAAGTGCACAAGGTGATACTGTTATTGCAACAGTATTAACAGGGGGCACGCCCGAAATAGCGTCAGTTAATATTCCTGTTTCTGAAGCTGATGTGGCGTCGATTGAATTTATTTCAGCGACTCAAAATGTAATTGCGTTAAAGGGTACTGGTGGTGTTGGTCGTAAAGAAAATAGTGAACTAACATTTAAATTAATCGACAAAATTGGCCAAGATGTTACGAGTAAACGCTTAGATTTCCGTCTTACTTCTACTAATGGTGGGATCAGTTTATCGCATCATAGTGTTGACACTGATGCTGCTGGCTTGGCCCGAGTTCAAGTGAATTCAGGTTTTGTGCCGATGGCAGTGCGAGTGCAAGCATGTTTTATTCCTGATGAGCAAATACCAGCCGATCAAAATGATAATGTAACTTGCTGGCAAGATGTATATACGCAATGCCAAAAAGCAGAGGCAGACCGTGACCAAGGAGTAAGCTGTCCAACAGGTAACTTGTCGTTGGTGTCATTGGATCAGCAAATTATCACCGTGTCTGATTTACTCTCTATTAGTACAGGGCTTCCTGATAATAATAGTTTTACCGCTTCGATTACTAACTATGCTACAGAGACTTTGCAATACGATAATGAAACGTTTGATATAACAGTGCTCATTGCAGACCATTTTAATAACCCGGTTCCAGATGGTACCTCAGTGTATTTAACAACAGAGGGGGGCGCTATTGGTACTTTAGATGGTGAAGAGGGCAATCCACAACTAGAGTGTCTCTCTGTTGATGGTGCATGTACAGTGCAATGGCGAAGCCAGAACCCTAGACCATTTACTGAAAATAAATGGGGAAATAAATTATCTGATTACAACCCTAAAAAGCTGCTACGTGTTAAAGCAAAATATTTGGAGGATATAGTTGGCGTTACTAATCCTACATTTGTACAAAGTAATGCCGTCACACTTACTCAGTTAAATGCAAATGCAAATTTTGCAGGATTGGTTGAAGAAACACGTAACTGCGATTTATATAAGAATAACCCTGCGCCTTGTATTGATGGGATTTTGAATGCTAACACGAATGAATTAGGTGTACCGCTTGGGGCACGTGCTACAGTTTTAGTTACAGCTAAAGGGCAAGAGTCTTTTATTGATATTAATGGTAATGGCCTATTCGATAGCAATGAATACTATTCAGGCTATGACTTAAATGAAGCGTTCGTTGATCATAATGAGAGCGGAACTTACGACGGTTTATCGGCAATTTATGACCCAGTGACAGCTTCATTAACTAAAGATGCACAAAGCTGTACAGATGGCTCAGATACTGATCCATGTAGTGAGTTTGCAACGAACGGAGCCCATTTTGAGGAGCCAATAGGTGATATAGACTCTAACGGTATGCATACATTACTAGATGGCAAATATAATGGGTTATTATGCACCGAAGCAGCACAGGCTGCTAACATGTGTAATAAAGAGCTTATTGATGTACGCCGTTCATTTGAAGTTATTATGTCCGGCAGTACAGTTTATTACCGTTTTGTAATTGACAAAGAATCATTACGTAATAAGTTTGCTGCGGCGTTAGCTGAAATTGAGTTAGATGACGCTGGTAATCCCACTGGAAATCTTTCAATAAATGCTCTGGGAGTAGCCAATAGTATTGATAGCTGTGAAAACATCACTAATCAATATGATGTTGGGACTACATCTGAGGTGATTCTTGGTCTTGAGGAGAGTGTTAACGATCAAATGTGTGATATCACAGAGCTCAATATTGCAAGCTATGATTCGGGTGTTCAGTTAGCTTCGTTATCTTTTAATTTTTATTACTCTGATATTTACAATAACCCGTTAGCTGCGGAAACAAATGTTGAGATAAGTACAGAAAACGGAGATTACAGTGGTACAGACGGATTTGTGATTGGCAATTCTTCAGCAACAAATGCTGCATTAATTGGCCTTTCTATAAGTCGTGAAGCGGAGCCGAATAAAAAATCTATTGGATTTTTAAAGCTTTCATTTACTTCGCCTAAAGAGAACAATACCACTGCACAATTACAAATTAGTGATGATGGTTAGCTAGTTTCAAACATTTAAATAAAATAAATGCCAACCATAAGGTTGGCATTTTTGTTGCTATTCTATATATTCCACTGCAAATACCTTAAAACACCGTTTTGTCTAAATTAACGACAATAATTGTTTAATTATTCATTAAAAGCAGAAAAGTTTGTATTAAAAGCTTGTAACAATTGGTGTTTGTAGATATACCTATAAATATTCGCGCCCGTAAATGGGCAAAACACATTTAAAATACTTGGTTAGAAATAGGCAACTATGGGCAAATCGCTAGTAATTGTAGAGTCTCCTGCTAAGGCTAAAACAATTAATAAATATTTAGGAAACGATTTTATCGTCAAGTCCTCTATTGGGCATGTACGAGATCTTCCTACCTCCGGTTCAGGCAAAACCAAAACGGCTGCTGTAAAAACACCTGCAGAAGTACGTAAAATGGCACCAGAAGAAAAGGCCGCGTACAAAAAACAGCGTGATTATACAAATTTAGTAGCTCGAATGGGGATTGATCCAGATAAAGGCTGGGAGCCACATTACGAAGTGTTACCAGGTAAAGAAAAAGTTGTTCAAGAATTACAAAAGCTCGCTGAAAACGCCGACCAAATCTATCTCGCAACGGATTTGGATAGGGAAGGAGAAGCGATTGCTTGGCACCTGCAAGAAATTATCGGTGGAGAGCCAGAAAAGTATAAGCGTGTCGTATTCAATGAGATAACTAAAAATGCCATTCAGGCCGCCTTTGAGGCCCCTGGTGAGCTAAATACCGACATGGTCTATGCCCAGCAGACTCGTCGCTTTTTAGATCGTGTTGTAGGCTTTATGGTATCGCCATTATTGTGGCAAAAAGTTGCCCGTGGTTTATCCGCTGGACGAGTACAGTCTGTCGCAGTACGTTTGTTAGTTGAGCGCGAGCGTGAAATTAAAGCGTTTATTCCTGAAGAGTTCTGGGATATTCATGCCGATGTGAAAAATACAGAGTCGGCACTTCGTTTAGAGGTGTTCAAGCAAGGTGATAAAGCCTTTAAGCCAGTCAATGAAGCGCAAGCTATGGCAGCTACTGCATCTTTAGAGCAAGCTGAATATAAAGTTGTTAGTGTTGAGGAAAAGCCAAGTAAAAGTCGTCCTAGTGCGCCACTAATTACTTCAACAATGCAACAAGCTGCGAGTACGCGTTTAGGCTATGGCGTTAAAAAGACCATGATGTTAGCGCAACGTTTGTATGAAGCAGGTTATATCACCTATATGCGAACTGACTCAACCAACTTGTCGAAAGATGCAGTTGCAATGTGTCGCGAGTATGTTTCGCAGCAGTTTGGTGATAAGTATTTACCAAAAGAAGCTATTAGTTATAGTTCAAAAGGCAATGCACAAGAGGCGCATGAGGCGATCCGTCCTTCAAGTGTTACTGTGTTATCTGGTCACCTAGAAGGCGTAGACCCGGATGCTAAAAAGCTTTATGAGTTAATTTGGCGTCAATTTGTTGCGTGTCAAATGGTCCCTGCTGAATATGACTTAACAACATTAACTGTTACTGCCGCCGATTTCCAATTAAGAGCCAAAGGACGGGTGTTACGTTTTGATGGTTGGACTAAAGTACAACCAGCAGTTCGAAAAAAGAACGAAGAAGATCAATCACTACCAGCTATTAAAGAAGGCGAGATATTAAGCCTTGTTGAACTTGATCCAAAACAGCATTTTACTAAGCCGCCAGCACGCTTTAGTGAAGCGAGTTTAGTAAAAGAACTTGAAAAGCGTGGTATTGGTCGTCCATCTACCTATGCATCGATTATTTCAACGATACAAGATCGTGGATATGTCCGTGTTGAAAGCCGTCGTTTCTTTGCAGAAAAAATGGGTGAAATTGTCACCGATCGTTTAGTTGAGAACTTTACTGATCTGATGAACTTTGACTTTACTGCAAAAATGGAAGGCCGGTTAGATGACATCGCTGAAGGTGAGCGTGTCTGGACACAGGTACTTGACAAGTTTTACGCTGATTTTTCTACACAACTGACTTTAGCCAGTGGTGAAGAAGATGAAGGTGGGATGCGTAAAAATGAAATGGTCGAAACTGATATTGACTGTCCAACATGCGGCAGAAAAATGGGTATTCGAACAGCCTCTACTGGCGTTTTCTTAGGCTGTACAGGTTATAATTTACCGCCAAAAGAACGTTGTACTACCACTATGAACTTAGTGTCAGGTGATGAAGCGGTTGCCGCTGACGTTGAAGATGTCGAAACCGAAACATTGATGCAAATGAAGCGTTGCCCAATTTGTGAAACGGCAATGGATTCATACCTGATAGATGAAACTCGTAAATTACATGTTTGTGGTAATAACCCTGCTTGTAAGGGCTATGTCGTTGAGCAGGGCACGTTTAAAATTAAAGGCTATGATGGCCCTATCATTGAATGTGATAAATGCTCATCAGATATGCAGCTTAAATCAGGGCGCTTTGGTAAATACTTTGGCTGTAGTAATGATGAGTGTAAAAACACCCGTAAATTACTGCGTAACGGCGAAGCAGCGCCACCAAAAGAAGACCCTGTTCAGTTACCAGAATTAGAGTGTGAAAAATCGGATGCATACTTTGTGCTACGTGACGGCGCTGCAGGTATTTTCTTAGCAGCGAATACCTTCCCTAAATCACGTGAAACTCGTGCCCCTAAAGTGGAAGAGTTACAGCGTTTTAGAGATCGTATTTCACCTAAGTTTTATTATCTAGCTGATGCACCAGTAAAAGATCCTGATGGTAACTTAGCAATTGTTCGTTATAGCCGTAAGAATAAAGAACAATATGTAATGACTGAGGTTGACGGTAAAGCAACAGGCTGGACTGCACATTTCAATGCAGGAAAGTGGGTTGAAGAGGCAAAGAAGAAAGCCGCACCTAAGAAAAAACCAGCCGCTAAAAAGGCAACAGTCAAGAAAGCCGCACCTAAAAAAGCCGCTGCAAAAACAAAAAAGGACGCTGAGTAGAATACTAAGCTCTGAAAACAAAAAAACCGGAATGCACACCCTTGTGTCAATTCCGGTTTTTTTATATCAAAAATTATGTCTTTAGAGGCATTTTTGACGTTAGATTTTTACGTCAGTGACTTTTTTATAGCCTTCTGATTCAAGTTCATCATTTACGCACTTTAGTACGTATGGTTTAAGCTCTTCATTGCTGATGTCGTCGTCTTTAGCCCAGTTTAAACACATCTCAGTGTATTCTTTAATTGTTTCGGCGGAAGCTTCAACAGCATCGTCAGCAACAGCAAAAGTTGCATAAACTGCAAATAATGGCGCTACGATAAGCGCTAGCAATGCTTTTTTCATTCGTGTATTCCTAAAAAATGTAGTGACTGCTGTTTTATATTCAAAAACAACAGTGATCCAATCAAGCAACATGCTGTTGGTAAGTGATTCTTAAACGAAATGACAATAAAAGATAACGAAATATTTTTATCGTAAAGACAAATATAATGTAATAAGAGACGGTAAAATAATGAGAAACTTATGTTAATCAATGCTATCTTACGCCAGCTATCAATTTAGGAATAATTATGTCTCAAAGCCAACTACCTGACACCACACCTCGTGTTGCATCTAAACTAGAACAGTTTGTTGAAAGCTTTATTTTTCGAGCCCGCTGGCTACTAGCTCCCTTTTTTATAGGCTTACTCGTTGCAATTGTACTGTTACTTTTGAAGTTTTTTAAATACCTGTATCAAATGGCGATAAATACATTTAGCGCTACTAATGAGCAACTACTGGTGGGTATTTTGACCTTGGTTGATACCGCATTACTGGCAGGATTATTATTAATAATTATTTTTAGTGGCTATGAAAATTTTGTTTCTAAATTAAATATTGGTAATCATGAAGATCGCCCTGCATGGATGGGTAAAGTAGGTTTTTCTGGTCTTAAAATGAAATTGATCAGCGCAATTGTTGCCATTTCTGCAGTCGAACTGTTAAAGGTGTTTATAAGCTCTACTAGTCACTCAAGTGATGAATTGATGTGGAAAGTAATAATTCATGTTACTTTTGTGATATCAGGTGTGCTATTTGCTCTCACTGATTTTATAAATAGCAAAACTCACAATCATTAAATAGCAGATAACGCAACGCTATCTGCCTATATGTTTTGTTATTTAAAGATACTCAACCACATAGCCTTTAAACTCGGTTCTTTTGCGTACATATTCATACCCATTTTAAAAATACGAGCGGCAAATATACGTAAGTAATAAAAACAGCCAATACTGAGAAGCAGGGATAAGAGTGCTTGCCAAATTGGTATTTCAACTAATGACATGCGCACCGGCATAACCGCAAATGCCGTGATCGGCAAGTAACTAAGCACGATTGTTAAAACACTGTTTGGTGCATCGATAACAAAAAATGCAATCACAATAGGTGCCAATGGCAGCATCATTAAGGCACTTTTACTACTGTGATTAGGATCATCAATACCCGCTGCGATCGCAGCCATAAATGCAGCGCAGATGCCAAGACCTACAATCGCATAGGCTAACAACCAAGGCAGTAATGACCAATTAATAAAGTCTAAATTGAGGGCTTGTTGTTTAATGATAACGGTAAAAAATAGCATCGATAAAATAATCGATAGCAAGGTGCCAATCATGGTTTTTACTGCAAGTAATATTTGCCCAAGTAGCTTACCATCTATCCATGTTTGTGGTGTCATGGTGGCCAGCAATTGCTCCGTTACGCGGTTTTGCTTTTCACCGGTAATACTGACAAAGAGTTGGCCAAAGATCCCAAACATCGCAACAAATAATAATATCAGTACCCCAAATGCTGTGTATGTTTGACTACGATCAGCTTGATTTTTCAAAAGCTCGTCAAGTACCCTATGTTCAATTGAAATATTTTTCGTCAATCCTAGTCGTTGTTGCTCGCTTAAGCCTAAGCTATCAAATTGAGCTTGTTGCAATTGCGCTCTAAGGAGCGATTGCAATGTTGTTTGCCATGCTGATTTTACAGCCGTTATTAACGTATATGAGTGAGTCGCTTGGTCAAACTTAAGTACGCCATCATAGCCAGTATCCTCAGCTAAATTTGCAATGATGGCAGTTAAATCATCATGTTTGGTAAACTTAAATTGTGTCGATGTAGGCTCTGTTTTGACGCTAAACTCGAGGTTGCTTGCTAAATGATAACCTTGTTCAAGTTGACTGTTTGCAGTGGCAAAAAAATAAATAACTCCAGCAATAGCGAGCATGATCAACTTCGAAATAATTTCTTGTTTTAATTTAAAAAAATGCAAGAACTCCCATTTTGCAACAATCCAGAGCTGTTGCTGTGTAAGCGATGATTTATTCATAGCGTCGTTCCTTGATCCAGTTTAGCGTTATGCTCAGCTACTGCGTGTAAATAAATTGCATGCAGTGACTGAGCTTTATTTTTGAGTTCACATATTTCCCCGATGCTGATTAACTGAGGAAGTAACTGGTTAAGTGATTGGTGTTGCTTTAGGGTGATAGTTAGTTGCTGTGCTTTTATTTGCTCAACACAATAATGTTCACATAGTTGCTCAAAGTAAGTTTGATTAATTGGATCGTTGAATACGACTTGAATACTATTATTTTGCGCGCTTTGAAGTATATTACTGAGTTTGCCGTATAAAACACTTTCACCTTGATTTAATAGCAATACCCGATCAGCAAGTTTTTCTACCATCGCCATCTGATGTGCACTTAAAATAACGGTCATGCCTTGCTGTTTTAATTGCGCTAAAAATTCAACAACTAATTCCTGATTAATAGGATCTAAGCCAGAAAATGGCTCATCTAAAATTACCCATTTGGGCTTATGTAAAATTGCAGTGATCAATTGGATTTTTTGTTGGTTCCCTTTAGAAAGTGATTTTAAGGGGTCATTCAAGCGTGCGGTTAAATTAAATTTAGCTAACCAATAGTCACAGCGCTGCGTAAATTCGCTATCTTTTACGCCGTGTAATGCTGCAAAAAATTGTAGATTTTGTTTTATTGTTTTTTCTGGATAGAGGCCTCGGTCTTCTGGTAGATAGCCCAGTAAATGTGCCGGAATAGATGAATACGCTTGTCCTGCATCATTGAGTTGAATAGAGCCACTATCTGGAGAGGAAAAACCAACGATCATTTTTACTAATGATGATTTCCCCGCACCATTGGGGCCAAGTAAAGCAAAAATCTCTCCTGGTTGCACATCAAATGACAGCTTATTAACCGCAGTAACCGTTTTATAGTGTTTTTCAAGGTTGTTAATAATTAACGACATGTGATCCCTACAATATTGTTTTTTTTGAGTTTAATCGGTTACAACCAAGAATGTAACTACTACCAGAGATGAAATTGTAAGCAAAGATTATGCAATAATTAAATAAGAAGTGTGCAGACACTGCAGTTAATACATATTTGCAAAGCTAATATAGTAAAATTACAAGTTGATTAACTTTTCCTTGATGATAGTTGGGTATTTATTAATATTATTTTCAATTGATTAATAATGAGTGCTGTAGTCTTACAGTTACTTTAGATGCGGTTCATGATGAAGCAAAACGACGGATAGTTTCGCTTTAATGAGCGGTATGATTTAGTCACTTAGGGTGCAAATCTTCGCCATTATAGGCATAATGAACGCGATATTTCGCGAATTCGGTGTAAGCAATGATAAAACAGTTTTTAGACGATCCAACTTTATTACTCAACGCTGTTGGTGAGGGAATATATGGCTTTGATTTAAGTGGTAATGCGGTATTTGTAAACCCCGCTGCTGAACGCATGACTGGATGGCATGCAGATGAGTTGCTGGGTAAAAAAATTCATCAGTACCATCATCATAGTCATGCTGACGGGCGGCCATATCCAGCAGATGAATGCCAGATTTATTGCACTATGTTTGACGGCAAGCATCGGCATGTTAAAGATGAGGTATTTTGGCGTAAAGACGGCAGCTGTTTTGCGGTAGAATATACATCTACACCCGTTTATAAAAATAATCAGTTGATCGGCGCTGTCGCGATATTTCGCGATGTATCAAAACAACACCAGACAGAGCACGCACTGCGTGATGCTTTAGCGCAAGTGAATCACTTAAGTGAGCAATTAAAAGAGCAAAATAGCTATTTGATAGCAGAACTTAATGAAGATTGGCAAGAGTCTGGTTTGGTAGGCAAAAGCCACGTATTTCAAACCATGCTTGAGCAAATAAAACTTGTTAGCCCGACCGATAGCACTGTGTTGATTTTAGGTGAGAACGGCACAGGAAAAGAATTAGTCGCTCGTAACTTACATCGCTTAAGTGGGCGCAGTGGGCAATCCTTTATTAAGGTCAATTGCGCCGCATTTACGCCAAGCTTACTTGAATCTGAGTTATTTGGTCATGAAAAGGGGGCTTTTACGGGGGCTAAGGAGCATCGTAAAGGACGTTTTGAGTTGGCTAATAATGGCACCATTTTTTTAGACGAAATTGGAGAGCTTGCTCTTGAAGCGCAAAGTAAGTTGTTACGGGTATTGCAAGAGCATGAATTTGAACGTGTTGGCAGTAGCCAAACACGTAAAGTTAATATTCGTGTAATTGCTGCGACTAATCGTGACTTATGGGCAATGGTGCAGTCAGGATGCTTTAGAATAGATTTATATTATCGACTAAATGTATTTCCAATCACAGTTCCACCACTGAAAGCGCGTAAAGAAGATATTCCATACTTGTGTAGTAATTTGATTGCACAATTAAATAAACGTCTTGGTAAACAGCTCAAAGGACTCAGTGAGAAAGCCATAACACAGCTACAAGCGTATGATTGGCCGGGTAATATTCGTGAATTACAGAATGTACTAGAGCGAGAGGCTATTTTATCAAAGCAGTCTGTATTGCAGTTATCGCAACCACTTGATGCCAATGCTAGCGCTAACCTAAACACGGATCTGAGCCTTGACGAAGCGCAGAGACAGCATATCATCGCAGTATTAGAGCTATCAAATTGGCAAATTTCTGGCAGTCAAGGCGCGGCAGTTAAATTAGGCATGCCGGAGAGTACGTTACGATCAAAAATGCGCAAGTTGATGATCCGTAAAAATCGTTAAATATCACGACACTCGCTAAATATCGCGATTTTAGCGAATTTATTAAATAAAAATTCATTAATATTCAGTTGCTTAATTTAATTTCAGTTTGGTCTGAAACTTGCAAACTTACAGGCCTAACCGTCACAGTAAGTAGTTATTATGAAATTTGATATTAAAGAAGAAGATATGATCATCAAGCCCTATAAGCATGAAGGGCCTATTTATATCCGTGAGCAAAAAGGATTTTTCCAGCGTATTCGCCGTAACCTTGGTTGGTTACTCATGCTTACATTCATTCTTATTCCTTGGATCCCATACAAAGGCCAGCAAGCGGTATTGCTAGATGTTGCGAGTCAAAAGTTTGCTATTTTTGGGCTGACCTTACTGCCCCAAGATTTTATGATCTTGGCGTTGTTATTTATGTTAGGCGCTTTTGCGTTGTTTTTTGTTACCAATTGGCTTGGCCGGGTATGGTGTGGATATACATGCCCACAAACAATTTGGATGCTGATGTTTTCATGGGTGGAGCAACGTATAGAGGGAACACGTAATCAACGTATAAAGTTAGATAAATCCGCGTGGACGTTATCAAAATGGCAGAAAAAAACAATCAAGCATAGCGCTTGGTTAATCATATCATTGTTTACAGCAACGTCATTTATGGCTTACTTTATTCCGGCTAAAAGCTTGTATGGGGATATGTTTACTCTGCAATGGTCGGGCATCACTAGTTTTTGGGTATTTTTGTTTGCCTTTTGTACTTATGGAAATGCCGGTTTCTTAAGAGAAAAAATGTGCACCATTGCTTGTCCATACTCACGGTTTCAGGCTGTAATGTTTGATAAAGATACATTACTTGTCACTTACGATAGTGCGCGTGGGGAAAGTCGTGGTCCACGTAAACGTAAGGCCGATCCTAAAGCGTTAGATTTAGGTGATTGCGTAGATTGCAATTTATGTGTGGAAGTGTGCCCTGCAGGGATTGATATTCGTAACGGCTTACAATATGAATGTATTAACTGTGGTTTATGTATCGATGCGTGTGACGACACAATGGATAAGTTTGGCTATCAAAAAGGCTTGATCAAGTACGCAAGCGAAAAACAGATGGCTGGCGAGCAAACTAATCCATACCGGTTGAAACTGGTTGGTTATGGCGCACTCACGGTTTTATTAATGGTCAGTATGTTAGCGTGGTTAGTTCAACGCACGCCAATCGAAGTGTCAGTACTGCGTGATCGTAATGCATTATATCGAGTAAATTATGAGGGCTTAGTTGAAAACCCTTACACCTTGACAATAATTAATAAAACACAACAGTTACTGCATTACCGAGTAGCGATTACCGGTCTTGATGTGGCTAAGTTACAGAGCCCTCAACTTACAGCTGTCGAGCCTGGTCAAATGAAGCGCATCCCGGTCACTGTGGTTGCAGATGGCTATGATTTACCAAATAAGCTCAACCAACTTGATTTTGTGATCACAGCCGAAGAAGACCGCGGTATTAAGGCATCAATAAGTAGTGTTTTTTATCGTAACTAAGTTATGCAGAGTGAAATTGAGCTGCTTTATCGTTCATTGTTTGGTGAACAAAGGTTTTAGCTTGCACTAAACATTTAAACAGACGATGGCGAACATCCACGCTAAGGCCTGCATTGTGAATAATGCGTTGCATTTGATTGATTACGATAGCTGAATCAAAAATATAAGCGCTAGCAATACATCCATTACGAACCATGGCAGAGGCCAACACTGTAAGTTGTTGCTCTGCCTGAGGAGTTGCAGCCAACAGGTTTTGAGAATTACTAATATATCCCCATGGTTTATTGGCAAGCTGACTAACCTGCTCAAATAAGCCATTGCTAAATGCAGTCACTAAACTGGCGTTAAGATTACCGTAAAAATCAGCAATGATAATATTTTGATCGCGGTGTAAACTAACCTGCCCATGTTTATTGCTAAATTTCAACGTGCTTCCTTGTGAGAAAATTTAAGAGCGCGAATTTTATACAATTTAAACGCGGAGTCTAGGTATTTTTTAATTTTTTATCAATTTGCATTAATTAATCAGTGAATAATATATAAGCAGATTAAAAATGTCAGAATAGGGCCTAAATATAATTACCAATAGACCCTCGCAATAATTATTTTGTAAGCAGGTGATCTAATGCACCTTTAATTGCAGCCACCTGTGCTGTAATACATAGCTCATCTGTTGCCGTCGGACTATCTGGGTACACTTCTGTCGTCGTGACATACTGTGCATTTGTAAAGCCCATGCATAAACCGAGTTCTCGTGCTGCATAATTGATCACACCATGTTGTTCTAATGGCACTCCAATGAGTTGATTGTTTTCATCACTGGGGGCAATTTGAGTCACATTAGCAACAGTGTCAATAATCGCTTTTTGGAATTGCGCTTCAGGTTTATTGCTATCAGCGACAAGATAAAAACCATCAGGAATATTCCAATTAGTGTTCACCTTGCCATCACGAGCCGCAAGTGCAGGGCGAAACTCACTGTTGTCAGTGTCAGTTGTTTCATGCAGATCAATATGCGCTAATAAAGGTATATTTTGTGCTTTAATATAATTTATTAGTGCTGCTGACTCTGGTGCTGGGCTTGGTGAATAAAACGAACGATTTGGATCTATGGCTGCTGGGTTCCAGCGATTAATGGTTTCATATCCCCACGGGCTAATACAAGGAGCAACCAGTAAGTTAAACTCTTTAGCATATTTCATACCTAGCGTTTTCATAAAATGTAATGCGCCATGAACACCGCTTGTTTCATAGCCATGTACGCCACCGGTGATCAATATGCTCGGTTTATTCGATGCCCACTGTTTTGATCTAATAATAAAAAGAGGGTAGCGAGTAGGATCAAAACTGAGCGCACCATATTGCTCAACCTCGAAATTATTATCCAGTTCGTTGATTAAAGTTACAACTTCAGATTGATAACTACGTTTAATCGTTTGTAGGTTAAACCAGCACTGTTTATCTTTATCATTCCAAGGCGTGCCTTGAGTACCTATTGGATAGTTATTTTCGCTCATAGAACCTTCATTTATTACAATAAAGGTTTAGCTTATCGCTGTACTAACCTCACTGCAACTAGCTGCGACTAATACACAACTGTGAATTATATTTATAAGCTGTTTGTGGACTCATATAAATTGGCATTTTGGCGCTTATGGGCTTCAAATAAATAAGCCCTTAGATGTTCTTTCCCTTGATGAATATGAGTGATCTTGGCAGCCATGCCTCGCTTACTAAAGCGTACCGGTTTGATGTCGATAGTAATATTTTTTTTGTTTGGAAGGGTTAATTTTATCTGTTGCTCAATCGCTAAAGGAGCTTTTTGAGTCGTTGATTTTAGAAAAAGTCCAGTACTTGAGATTGATTCAACTTCAAAGTCTTGGCTCTGAATATTGAGGTTCCCGCCACGCCAACAGCGCTTTATTCCTTGTGTGTCGATGACCTCTGGTGCGCTTAATACAGGGGTTACAACGCCTGTTTTATCAATTCTAATTTCAAGTGGAAACCATAATTGATAATCGCCAACTTCAGCCAGTAGTGTTAATTTTGTATTATTTAGTAATTCAGCAATATTGGCAGGGATAGAGCTTTGTAATGTCAGTGTATGATTGTCCCTCAATTTTGAAGGAACCGTCACTTGGAAAAGATCTGATATAAAATTTAGTTCTTCATTGGTCATATCCATTTAGCATCTAATCCCATGCGCGCGATAATGTAGTTAATACCGTATTTTTAAGTCGAGAGTTTAATTTCATACAATAATGTATAACGGCAGTGTAGTAACATACTTGAGTTATTTAACAAAATAAGCATATTGTGCGCCACAAAGTCGTCTTTTTGGATTGTTAAAATATATAAGAGCTAGCACTTTTATACACTGTCAGATGATAAATCTACCCTTATTTATTCTTACATGATAGTTTTTTGTTTGTTTAATGAACAGCGGCTAAGTTTTATTGCTAAAATAACGTAAATTACTGGACCTGATAAAGTTATTAAGGGTATTTTTAAATTGCGATTTCACTTTTATATTGTTTACATTAATCAACTGCTCTTTACGAATTTTCTCACGCCGAATATTTTCATCTGCTTACATTCCTTTAAATTATTCTGGTGTACTTCCAAGTGCATGTTTTTATGCACACGTAATTAATGGGCAATATATATGGACTATATTTTCTATCAACAATCAATAATTAACTTCGTTGCACAATATGCTGGTAATTCTACATCACAATTAACAGTGATGGTTGATGACACGCGCAGTATTTTAAGAGTTGATGCGTATAGGCTTTTTGAAAATATTCTTTTAAATTATCAACAATTGGGAGTAATTGAATATAGTAAAGTAGATTGCCTACTTAAAAGTGTTGCCGTGAATTTGAAAACTTCAAGTGAGTCTGAGTATTTTCTCGTTTCACAGTTAGCAACCTGGTGGCAAGAATGGCATTTCGCGCTATCGATGCGTGTAAAAACGAGTCAAAATAATGCTGTTATCGTGCAAAATAGTGATTGTTCAGCGCAAGATAATAAACCACTAACCCGTCAGCATGATTTGAGTGAGTACGTTAATTTATTTATGCAAGTGCCAATACCGTTGTGTAATGTATGTATGCTCGCTAAGGAATAATCCTTATAAACCAACGCTTTGTCGATGTGTTCGGTTACACTGTTGACGATGTTCCAACACTTAATGATTGGTGGCTTAATGCTTACCCAGATCCACATTATCTTGTGGGTGCGACAAACGTGGCAACAAGCTCTTAGCTTTGCGTTAGAAAATGATACTGATATTGAAAGGCTTTACATAGTGCATTTCAAATCCAGCAAGCAGTTAATAAATTAGCTATTAAGCATGAATATATAGATATTGGCTATATAACACTAAGCATGGGCATTAAAACTTTGCATAATCCCCAAACTGGCGATTATATCTATTTTGCTGATGCGGCAGATAAAGCTTTGTACCAAGCAAAAAGACAAGGGCGTAATTGTATCGTTGTTAGTGAAGATTGATACAAAAAATCAGCTGAGCGCTGCTAGGCATATTTGAAATAGCTGCGCTCAAGCACAGCTATAGTTCATCTGCGATTATTTTAAAATGGCCATTATCAATTCCTTTTAACGTATAGTCACCAATACGATAGCGGATTAAACGTAAAGTAGGGTGGCCAATATGTGCTGTCATCCTTCTTACTTGGCGATTACGTCCTTCGGTAAGGGTAATACTGAGCCAACTGGTTGGAATGTTTTTTCGCTCTCTAACGGGAGGATTACGTGGCCATAAAGTTGGCTCATCTATGCGTTTAACACCGGCTGGTAATGTTAATCCGTCTTTGAGCTCGACGCCTTGGCACAGTTGTTTAATTGCTGCATCAGTTGGTTCACCTTCAACTTGTGCCCAGTAAGTTTTACTGGTTTTTTTGTTTGGCGCTGTTAAAGTGTTTTGTAATTTCCCACAATTAGTGAGCAATAGCAGGCCCTCACTGTCTCTATCTAATCGTCCTGCAGCATATACATCTTTAATGGTAATAAAGTCAGCTAAGGTTTGTCTGTTTGCTTCATCAGTAAACTGGCACAGCACATCAAATGGTTTATTAAATAAGACAATTTTTCGCTCACTGGCGGCAATGGCTGGTTTTATCTCGCGCTTTATTGAGTTATTCACTTTTTTGGTTGTAATTGCACCGCGATTATAGCTACGGCCGCTATTTCGGCGTTTTGCTGTATTATTTGGTTTAGCTGTTGTCATTGCTAGATGCACCGTGCGGGTTTTGGTAAGCCAGCAATTTTAGTTGCTTGCTTAGCTGGGCCTTTAGGAAAAAGAGTATACAGATAAATACTATTGCCTTTATCTTCACCCAGTGCTTTTGCCATTGCTTTAACTAACATTCTTATTGCTGGGCTGGTGTTGTACTCCAAATAAAAATTACGCACAAAATGAATCACTTCCCAGTGTTGGGAGGTTAATTCAATGTTTTCTTGCTCGGCAATAACGCAGGCTAATTGTTCACTCCATAACGAGTGATCAAGTAAGTAACCTTGTTTATCCGTGTCGATAATTTGATTATTAAATTCAAGCATGTATTACCACGTAATAGAGTGAGATGTTGCTAATGTTAGTGCGACAAAGTCGTCATAACTAAGCGAGTGATCGGGCTGATTGATTGTGATATCTCGTACCTTGGCGTCATCAGCAAGTATTAATAAGTGCGTTGCAAGCTGTCTAAATTGGGCAATAGCGAAGCATGCGTCACTTAATAATAATACTTTGTCTGTTGACTGGATCAGGTTAACTAATTGATCCGTGTTGTAATAGCCAAGTGGCTTGGAAAATATGTGTAAAGTGCTCATAAGTTCACTATGTGTTGTTGCTGGGCAATAAGTTGAGTTTGCTGCTGATAATTAAGCGCTTTTACTTCTACTAACAAGTTATGTTTATCAAGGCCATACTCGAGCAGAGACTTTTCACATACATAAATGTTTTCAACATCGTAAATTTCTAGCGTTCTGATGGTCTTAAAGTAGTTCTTTAAACCTATATGCTCAGGTTGTTGATGTTTTTTTAGGGCAAGTACCGCAGGGCCGCTAAATAACCAACTAATATTTTGCTCAACAGCAGCGAATATTAATGTCATATCTAATGCATCACGAATATGTAAATCATCGAAAGGACTATGGTGGCTTAAGACTAATACATTGATCATTTAAATTGCACCCATTTATCCGCATCACTGGCAAGCATTGCAAACTCAGCTAACCCTGCGACTGCAAAAACACCGGTATTATTTATATCAAGGCCACGCTTTTCGGCAGCAGTAACACACAACATAAGATGAATCCCTTGCTCATGTAATTGTTGCCATAAAGCATTAATCGCTAATTCATCAGCTGCCAAATCTAGTTGCTCGCTGGCATGAAAAACGCCGTTTTGATACAAAAAAATGGCATCAATGTTATGCCCTTGTGTTAAACATGCTTGTGCAAATTTAACCAAACGTTGCGTGGTATCATGATCCGATGGTGCGCTGTGCAGAGAAAGTACAAATCGTGCCAAAACTATTCCAATAAAAAAGCCCCTAAAGAGGGGCTATTTTAACAGAACTATTTAATTAGTCATTATTTGCGCCAAGCAGTGCAAGCAATGAAGTAAACAAGTTATATACACTTAAATATAAAGAGACTGTAGCGCGAATATAGTTTGTTTCGCCACCATTGATGATGCGGCTTGTATCAAACAAGATTAAGCCAGACATGATCAATACAACCGCTGCATTTAATACCATAAACATTAGCGAGCTGTCGATGAAGATATTAACAATGCTGGCCACAATCACAACAATAAGGCCTACCGTTAAAAAACCGCCCATAAAAGAGAAGTCTTTTTTAGTATTTAGTGCATACGCAGACAAACCAAAGAAAATCAGTGCAGTTGAGCCTAACGCTTGCATGATAAGCATTGGGCCATTTGGCATCGCTGCATAATGGTTAAGTAACGGACCAAGTCCCGCACCCATTAAACCCGTAAAAGCGAATACCCATGCAACGCCTGACGCGCTTTCGGCTTTTTTATTTACAACAAATAAAAGGCCAAATGAAATAAGAGTAAAAACTAACCCCATAAAATAAGGTAGTTGTAATGCCATTGAGATACCAGCCGTCACAGCACTAAATGCTAATGTCATGGCCAATAAGAAATAGGTGTTTTTAAGTACCTTGTTTGTTTCAATGGTCGACATAACCGGTCTAGCGGTATTGTACGAATGATTAAATGCCATTTTAGAGCTCCTTTAGAAACCTATTGTAAGTTCCGATAATTAAACTGAAGTTAGATTACCAAGACTTCTATATTTGGGCAAACCTTTGTAGTTCAATAGACCGATAATTAAAAAGAAAAGTTCAATTTAGTGTGATTTTTACTCAGAGGTGAGTTAAGAATAAACAAATCAATGATTTTTTAAGCACTTGAACACTTTTTTGAAAAAAAAGCTTCACAAAGAGCACTGCCTTCTCTATTATGCAGGCCGTGCGGAGAGATGGCAGAGTGGTCGAATGCACCGGTCTTGAAAACCGGCAGGGGTTTATAGCCCCTCTAGGGTTCAAATCCCTATCTCTCCACCACCTAATTAAAATAATTGCGAGTACATTCTTATTCGTGATTTATAAATGTTTCGGAGAGATGGCAGAGTGGTCGAATGCACCGGTCTTGAAAACCGGCAGGGGTTTATAGCCCCTCTAGGGTTCAAATCCCTATCTCTCCACCATATAAAACAAAAAGGCCGTTGATAATCAACGGCCTTTTTGTTTCTGAAGTTCTCCATAAAGATTGACTAAGACAATGTATTTTCATAATGCGCCAAATAACATGCACTTCATATAAATCCGCATAAGCCTTTAAATAAATTAACGGATCAAATCACACGCTAAACTATTGGTCGATTTATCTGATAAGTTAATTGTTATCGGTGGAGTTGTTAGCTACTTGCAAGGCTTTGGTAATATCATTCATCGGGGCGCTGTGACTCTTCTCTGACCTGCGATATCAGATCATCATTCTTGTTCAAAGCAATAATGACTGTTTTATTATTATCTGGTGGTGCACCCAATGCTTTTTCTTTTAACTGTGAGTCAGAATCTAAGTTTGATCGTGGGAGTGTTGATGCACATCTTTCTTTGGTCTGGCCAATGACGTCCTGTTCTGACATAAAAAATGGTAAACTAACAGCCAATACGTCGCGAATCTGATATTTATTATGATCTATTTTTGAGCGTAATATGGTAACTCACTCCAGAGCGAACTTTTTTTGCTAGCTTGATAGACCGTTGAAATTTATTCATTGTTAATATTATCAAGCCATTGATGAGCTTCATTCAAAATTAAATTGTTTCTAATCTTTCATATATATCGGGTACATCCCAGTCAAAAATAGCGCGATACTTCTTAATTAAATTATTCACGTCTTCGATGATATCGTTGCGATGGGCTGCTAACTCTAATTTTTTATTTTAGCCATTTCAGTTCACCTTAGAATTTATAGATAAATCTAGACTAGGCTTTTATTCATGCCAGTTCTGTGCGAAAGCGAACAGATTTAATGAGAAATTTGTTGCAAGCTTTTAGATGAAAACTCTATCAGCGAAACAATGATTTATTGTTTATCATTTTTAATCTGGAGCAAATACGCCATGTTACATACTCTGAATAATTTAAAAAATTTAGCTATTCATGCATCGGATGGAGATATTGGGCTTACCAAAGATTTTTACTTTGATGATAAACATTGGGTGATCCGATATCTGGTGGTCGAAACTGGATCTTGGCTATTAAGTAAAAAAATATTGCTTTCACCTATATCAATCAAAGAGTTGAATCAGAAACCACAGACGCTCACTGTTACAATTTCAAGAAAACAAGTTAAAAACTGCCCTGACATGGATAGCGAAAAACCAGTTTCTAGGCAGTATGAGCTAGAATACATGCGATATTATGGTTACTCACATTATTGGGATAACACTGATATATGGGGTGATTATTCAAGCCCTAATATGATGTCACCTGGTTATTATAGTGTCGCACCAAAGCCTGATAACTTAGATGCACCAGATAATTTCGCAGATGTTGATGCTGCATTATCTCAAGATAATGATCATCATCTACGCAGTAGTAATGCAGTAACGGGTTATAAACTTGATGTCATAGACGGTGATCTAGGTCACTTACATGGTATGTTGATAGATACCGACACCTGGGAAATTCGTTATTTGATTATTAACACCAGTAATTGGTGGTTGGGTCATCTGGTTTTGATTGCCCCAAAATGGATTAAAGAGGTGAGTTGGCCCACTTCTAAAATCTATGTTGATATGACGCAGCAGCAAGTAAAAGATGCACCCACTTTTGATCCCTCAGTGCCTTTCAGTCTAGAGCATGAGCAAAGTCTGCAAACTCATTATGGTCGTAATGGTGAATAACAATATTACCTTTGAGTTAGGTGTTTGCTTGTCTTTTTTACGTTATTTATTTAAAAATTGTTATGTTAGTAAGTCATTTATTTCAAATATTTTATTCGAGAGTTTGGGTTTAAATCCCTATCTTTCGATCTTATAAAAAAAAGGCCTACTGCTTACCTTTATTAATGCTCCATTGAATCTATACACATTCGTTGGTATGACGCGTGAGGTAGTAATATAGAAGACTTCAAACACTATTTATCAGCGGCATTAGTAAGTTGTATACCTATGTTAATAGGCTACGTTTTTTTAAGTAATGAGCTAAATCTTTCTATATCAGAGGTTGTAACAGATTTATATATGCAGGCTTTTTTGAAGAGCTAGTCTTTAGAGCTGCTTTGTTTGGTATGTTGTTTCGTTTTTATCTTTGGGGTCATCCCAGCAGCACTAATTAGTACTATAATATTCTGCTTGGGTCATATTTATCAATGACATGATGCCATTTCAGCGCAAATGGCTGTTACCATCTCAACAATAGCAGATACATGGTTTACTTGGTTATATTGCGAATGCGGCTTACGTTATATTTAATATGTCTGGTGGCGCAGCTGGCGATTTAAAAAAATCTATTCAAAGCAAAAGCCATTATTCTGAGTATCGTTTACGTTAACCTACATATCCGACGTGGGAAAAAGCGTGAAGTAACACTCTCGTCACTATTTCAAAATCAACCACATAGTTCGACTCTGTTTATTAGAACACCCACTCAAAATATTTAATGGAGATAATGATGCTTGGATTGTTTTGGTCATGATAGTTTTTAGTTCACCTTTTGTATTATTGCTAATAATTAAACATTACTTTTTTTAGAAAAAATTAGTTAAAAGAGAGTTGTTTTTCTTAGAACAAGCAAAGAGAACCGATACTGTCTTAGCGATGCAAAAGAAATTAGAGATTCTAGTTGCAAGAGTCATTGAACTTGAAGAAATAGTGACCACAGTAGCATTGATTTATCGAGAAAAATCAATCAACTGTAAATTTATAGCCTCTGTATATACAGAGGCTAAATTATACTTTTCTGTAAAGTGAATAACGCTAAACTCTATAACGGTTTAAAACTGGATCTTGCTTAGGTTAAACGGGCATCAAAATTAGCCTATCATGATTGCTGTATGATTTATCATCGTAAATTACGACCATAGTCTCTATTTCGATGTTGTAAAACATCATGCATCCTTAGTATTTATTCAGGTATGATTTTAAGGACGCATTATGAAACATCGGCTTGCAAAAAGTGTTGGGTTATCATTACTTTCACCTGTGATCATTGGCAGTGTGTTAGGAGTTTATTATGCATTAACGCTCAATACCGATCCGCTGACTACCTTTTTTCAGTTACTTATGAGTGCGATAGCTAACGCGCATATTGTCGGTTTAACCATGGCTGCTTTTGTAGTACCCGGATATTTATTGATGTACAAGTACGCGAAAGTTAATTATTCGGGAGTACTGACATTAGGTTTACTCGGTGGTGCAATTTTTAGTTACTTACTCAGTGCAACAGGTGGTATGGTCTTTTTAATTAATACCGCGATGTCAGCTTTAGCGGCGGGACTGTTTTTATATGGATTAAGGTTAGGTGCGATAAAACAACAACCTCCTCAATAGCAGAATTATTAACCAAGCTTGCTGAAAATTAGGGCAAATTGCTTTTTTTTGCCCTGAAAAGGTTTCAATTATTGGCGACAAAGAGTACCTTTAGCTACTGTATGTTTGATAAGAAGTAGTTTGGTATGCAAAAGCAAGAATTTTACCAGTCATTAGTTAAACAAACTGAATCGCTAATTACTGGTGAACCTAACATTATTGCCAATATGGCGAATATTAGCGCGCTGTTATTTACGTCACTCGATGATGTAAATTGGGCTGGTTTTTATTTGATGGATTCACCAACTGAATTAGTGCTTGGTCCGTTTCAAGGTAATCCTGCATGTATCCGAATTCCTGTCGGAAAGGGTGTCTGTGGAACTGCCGCTGCAACTGCACAAACTCAACTAGTTGAAGATGTACATGCATTCGCAGGTCATATTGCCTGTGATGCAGCGTCTAATTCTGAAATAGTAATACCTATTCATAAAAATGGTGAAGTATTTGCTGTTTTAGATATCGACAGCCCAAGTATTGCTAGGTTTGATGTTGATGATAAGCAAGGTTTAGAAGCACTCGTCGCATGTTTTGAGGCAACTATTGCATGAAAGACTTAGTAAATGTACAGGATTATCTGTTTGCCATCACTGATGTAGGTGATTGGGAAGGGGATGAAGAGCATGTAGCGGAAACGCTCAACGATTTAATTCATATTGCATGGGATCGTCTTCCTGATGACACTGAATGTGAATTAATTGATGAAATAATTAACGGTATTTGGGAACACCTTCGAGGCGATATGGCTGTAATTGAAGCCGACTTTGAAGAGTTGGTCGACTGGGTAACACACTACGTCGATTCGTCCCTTGATGAAAAGATGTGAAAAATAGGTTCTAAAATGGAAACCACAAACAAGCTAAAAGATATTAATGAAGTATTGGAATTTTTATACCAAGAATTCCCAGAATGTTTTAAACAAAAAGACGGTATCAAGCCGCTGAAAGTAGGTATCTTTAAAGATATCGCTGAGCGAATTGAAGGTTCTGAAAAAGTAAGTAAGACGCAAGTACGTCAAGCGCTGAGAAAGTATACGTCTAACTGGCGTTATTTAGAAGCTGTTACTAAGTCTGAGTTTCGTATTGATCTTGATGGAAATCAAGGTGCTAAAGTGGAGCAAGAACATATTGATCATGCTCAAAAAGCACTTGAAGAAAGTCGGGCGAAAATGGCTAAACGTAAAAAGTCACAACGTCCACGTAATGATTCAGACACAAAATCTTACAAAAAGAAACCAGGCCAATTCGCTAAACCAGGCGATAAAAACGCTAAAGTTAATACCACACCAGCAAAAGCTGCGCCGGTTAAACGTTCAGGTAAAATTGAACCTTTACCAGCAAGTGAGGTCAAGGTTAATAACAAAGTTAAAGTTAAACTTGGCCAAGCCCTTGTTAATGCAGTAATCACTGAAGTGAACAAAGAAGACGTTCATGTAGAGTTGGTAACTGGCATGCAAGTTAAAACTAAAGCAGACAGCCTGTACATTATTTAAGCTGTATATAAATTAAGGAGTTGTGTATGAGTCAGAAGTTTAAGCTCATTCCGTTAGTTGCCGCCCTGTATTCAGGTTTATTATTTGCATCAGATATTGCTGATGTTAATGATGTAGTTACAGCAAAAGACTTGCCAGTACTTACGCAAGAGAGTCAGCATAGTACGGCTAGCAAACGGGTGACAAACTTATTTACTCGTGCACATTATAAACCAATTCGTTTTGATGACGCACTTTCAAGTAAAGTGTTTGACCGTTATATCGAATCCCTTGATTTTAATAAAAGCGTCTTTTTGGCTGCGGATATTGCCTCATTTGAGCAATACCGCAACCAATTTGATAATGCATTAACGACCGGTAAACTTGATTTTACCTTTGATATTTTCAACCTAAGCATGCAGCGTCGTTTTGAGCGTTATGAGTATTCTTTAAAGTTACTTGAAACACCAATGACCTTTGATAATGCGGATGAATATTACTTTGATCGTGAAGATGCTGATTGGTCACAAACGCAAGCTGAGTTAGATGAGCTTTGGCGTGAACGTGTAAAATATGATGCATTACGATTAAAAATGACCGGCAAAGATTGGCCTGGTATAAAAGAATTATTAACTAAGCGTTATCACAATGCACAAAAACGTTTAGTGCAAACCAATAGTGAAGATGTATTTCAGATAGTAATGAACTCTTTTGCGCGAAGTATTGAAGCACATACCTCCTATTTATCGCCACGCAGAGCTGAACAGTTCAAAATGGACATGGATCTTGAACTAGAAGGTATTGGTGCAGTACTAAGCTACGACGAAGACTACACGGTTATTCGCAGCTTGGTTCCAGGTGGACCTGCTGATAAATCGGAGCAAATTAAAGCTGACGACCGTATTATCGGCGTTGCTCAAGACAAAGAAGAATTTGTTGATGTCATTGGCTGGCGTTTAGATGACGTAGTTGATTTAATCAAAGGACCAAAAGGCACTAAGGTGCGGTTACAATACTTAAAAGGTGCTGATGATCATGGCGCGCCTAAAGTAGTTGAAATTATTCGCGATAAAATTCGCCTCGAAGATAGAGCTGCAAAATCAGAAGTATTCAAAGCAAAATATTCTGATTTAACCAGCAAAATAGGTGTTATTGAGATCCCTGGTTTCTACAACAACTTGTCTAAAGACGTTAAAGTAGAATTGGCGAAATTAAAAGAAGCCAAAGTAGATGGCATTATAATTGACCTACGTCAAAATGGTGGTGGTTCATTATATGAAGCAACACAACTATCTGGTTTGTTTTTTGACCAAGGTCCAGTAGTACAAATTCATACTCTAAATAATCGCATTGAAGAGCAAAAAGACCGTGATGGTGTTACGTTTTACGATGGTCCTCTTACGGTGCTTGTTGATCGTTACAGCGCATCTGCCTCTGAGATTTTCGCCGCAGCGATGCAAGACTATGGTCGAGCAGTAATAATTGGTGAGCAAACGTTTGGTAAAGGCACTGTGCAGCAGCATAAGGGCTTAGGCCGTGCTTACGATTTATACGATAATCCACTTGGCAGTGTGCAATATACGATTGCAAAGTTCTATCGTATCAATGGTGGTAGCACACAGCATAAAGGTGTGATCCCAGATATTTCATTCCCATCAGCAATTGATCCAGCGGAATGGGGTGAAAGCCAAGAGGATAATGCATTACCGTGGGACAGTATCGTACGCGCCAAATATAACTCGGTTGATGACTTACACCCAGCCATTGCTTACTTAAGCAAAGCGCATGCTGAACGCATTAAATCAGAACCAGAGTTTAACTATGTTTTTCAAGATATTACGCGTTATAAAGAAGAGAAAGACCGGAAAACTATTTCTCTTGTAGAAGCGCAGCGTATTAAAGAAAAAGACGATGGTGAAGCGCGTGCATTAGCTCGTACTAATGAAAGGCTTACTCGTTTAGGTGAAAAACCGATTGAGAGCTTGGATGATGCGCCTGATGTCTTAGACGACTTAGATCCATTCCTAGAAGAAGCTGCATTAATTACCCAAGATTATATTAAGTTTGGTCGTGTAGCTAAGAAATAACTTGTTTTACATATTAATAAAAAAGGCGCTTTGGCGCCTTTTTTGCTGCCTAAAACTCTTGATATTGCTATAATTACTGATTAAACGCTGACAAAAGTAAGTAACTTAGTTAGGCTAAGCGTCGCGTCTGTGCTAAAAAATAATAATTAAACGCGCATAAAAATGCGCGTAGGAGTCTCAATTTTGAATTCACAAAAAGAAAAACCCATCCTACAGGCCAGCTTTTTCGATGCCTTGATCCCAATTTCTGTACTGATTTGTTTATTAGGTGCTGCGGTCTATTTATTTGGCGATAGTTCGTCATCAGGACCGAATCAAATTGCGCTACTGTTTGCTACATTTACAGCTGCACTTATTGGCCTTAAAAATGGCTATACTTGGAAAAAACTTGAACAAGCGATGATAGAGGGGATCACTCTATCTTTGGGCGCTATATTAATTTTGTTAATGGTTGGCGCGCTGATCGGCACTTGGCTGCTGTCAGGCACTGTACCTACGCTTATTTATTATGGTTTACAGGTAATTAATCCTAGTTGGTTTTACGCAGCAAGCTGTTTAATTTGTGGCATTGTAGCAATGAGTATTGGTAGCTCTTGGACCACGGCGGCGACAATAGGTGTAGCGCTACTCGGTGTTGCTACTGGCCTTGGATTAGAGCAAACAGTGACGGCCGGTGCCGTAATATCTGGGGCTTACTTTGGCGATAAACTCAGTCCACTGTCTGAAACAACAAATTTAGCTCCTGCGGTTGTGGGAGCTGATTTATTCGAGCATATTCATCATATGCTATGGACGACTGTACCAAGTTTTGTGATTGCACTAATCATCTTTATTTTTATGGGCTTTAATGCCACAGCGTCAAGTGAGGCTGGGCGTATTGATGAAATAACCGCTATTCTACAACAAAACTTTAATATAGGTTTAGAGATGCTGGTGCCACTGATTGTTTTACTGGTGTTAGCAATTAAAAAAATGCCTGCATTTCCGGCAATTTCAATCGGTGCGGTACTTGGTGCAGTATGGGCAATGATCTTTCAATCAGACCTAATTGCAACACAAATTGATGGCTCTCAGGGGCAAATTGTCGGTTATTTTAAATTGGTTTGGAGTACATTTTTTGATGGCTTTAGTATCCTCACAGGCGATGAAAAAATGGATTCATTACTCAGTGGTGGTGGAATGTCTGGCATGTTAACCACAACGTGGCTGATTATGACGGCATTGATGTTTGGCGCCATTATGGAAAAAACAGGTTTATTAGATATTTTTGTAAAAAGTATTCTTAAAATTGCGAAAAGCACTGGCTCTTTAATTACTGCTACTATTGCGACCTGTATTGGTACCAATGTAATTGCTGCAGATCAGTATATCGCTATTGTGGTCCCTGGTCGGATGTTTAAAGAAGAATATGCAAAGCGTGGTTTGAAACCTGTTAATTTATCAAGAACATTAGAAGATGGCGGGACGATCACCAGTCCCCTGATCCCTTGGAATACCTGTGGTGCATATATGCAAAGTGTATTACTGATCAACCCATTTGATTATGCGCTATATGCATTTTTTAATCTTATAAATCCATTACTAGCTGTTATTTATGCTTACCTAGGCATTAAAATTTTACGTATTAAGCCAAAACAATAGCCATAAATTATACGCTCCTCTGCTAAGAGGAGCCACTTTGGAGTTTCACATGACTGCATTAAAAAAACCTCAAGCACAGTATCTTAAAGATTACCAAGCTCCACCATTTTTAATTGATCACATTGATTTGACCTTCGATTTATTGCCGTTAAACACCCGTGTTACGAGTGTAATGACGATCACGAAAAAAATAGCTGGTGTGGCAGATTTAGTGCTTGATGGCATTGATTTGACGCTGATCTCAATTACTGTAGATAATAACGCATATACAGATTATGACCTACTTGATGAGCAGCTTGTGATCCATAATTTACCAGCGCAATGCCAGCTTACAATCGTTAATGAAATAGCGCCAAAAACTAACACATCTTTAGAAGGTTTATATCTATCTGGCGGTGCGTATTGTACACAATGTGAAGCGCAAGGCTTTAGAAAAATAACCTATTATCTTGACCGCCCAGATGTACTTGCAAGCTTTGACGTGACGATTATTGCTGACGAGCAGTTTACTCATTTATTATCAAATGGTAATAAATTAGCGGAAGGTAAATTAGACAATGGCCGTCACTTTGCAAAATGGCAAGACCCATTCAAAAAGCCAAGTTACTTGTTCGCACTTGTTGCAGGGGACTTTGATGTACTTGAAGATACCTTTGTTACTCAAAGTGGTCGTACAATAGATTTAGCCTTGTTTGTTGATAAAGGGAATTTACCGAAAACTCCTCATGCGATGGCATCACTTAAAAAATCAATGCAGTGGGATGAGCAGCGTTTTAATCTTGAGTATGATTTAGATATTTACATGATCGTTGCTGTGGATTTTTTCAATATGGGCGCGATGGAAAATAAAGGTCTGAATATTTTCAACTCTAAATGTGTGTTGGCTAATCAAGAAACCGCCACTGATAAAGATTATCACACTATAGAGTCAATCGTTGGCCATGAGTATTTTCATAACTGGACAGGGAACCGAGTGACTTGTCGTGATTGGTTTCAACTGTCGTTAAAAGAAGGCTTAACAGTTTTTCGTGATCAAGAGTTTAGCAGTGATTTAGGCTCGCGGGCACTGAATCGTATTGATGCGGTTAAAGTAATGCGTACTCATCAATTCAGTGAAGATGCCGGTCCTATGGCACATCCGATCCGTCCTGAACAAGTGATTGAGATGAATAACTTCTATACAGTAACTGTGTACGACAAAGGCGCTGAAGTTATCCGTATGATGCACACGTTATTGGGAGAAGAAAAGTTCCAGCAGGGCATGGCACTTTATTTTCAGCGTCATGATGGGCAAGCCGTTACCTGTGATGATTTTGTTGCGGCTATGAGTGATGCCTCAGGTATCGATTTAACTCAGTTTAAACGTTGGTATAGCCAAGCTGGCACACCACGGCTAATCGTAAAACAAGAGTATGATAAGCTCAGTGGTACTTTTTCACTGCATATAGAGCAGCTGGCACCGCTTAATCAGCCAGAAAATGCGCCATTACATATCCCATTTGCTATTGAGCTACTTAATCAACAGGGCGAGTCTGTCTCTTTACAGTTTGAAGGACAGCCACTTGATCATGTCTTAGATGTCACAACAGCGCAGCAAACGTTTAGCTTTGATGGTTTAACCGCGAAGCCTGTAGCGGTGCTACTAGAGGATTTCTCTGCGCCGTGTATTGTTGAGCAACAAAATACAGCCACTGAATTATTACACATTATGCGCTTTGCGCGCAGTGACTTTTCGCGTTGGGATGCTCAACAACAATTGTTCATTGGGGCGGTTAAAGGGGCCATTATAACACCTGAAAATAATCAATTGGATCCAGCAATTATTACTGCATTACGTAGTTTATTAGTTGATCAGGAGGGAGATTTAGCTTTAATTGCTGAATTATTAAAGCTGCCTAGTTTTGATACCCTCGCAGCTGAGTTTAATGTGATCCCTGTGGATCAATTGGTTGCGGTGACAAATCAGTTTGAGTTACAAATTGCTCAGCAACTGCGTAGTGAGTTATTAGACTGTTATCAAAGTTTAATTGATGACGGCTCTGTAAGTGCAACAGCTGTCGCTATACGTGCATTAAAAGGTATGTGCTTGCATTATTTGGCAAAAATTAATGAGCTTGATATCAATCAACTTCTTGTTAGTACTGCTAATTCAAACAATATGACCAATGTACTCGCCGCGCTCAGTGCAGTGGTAAAAGCTGATAATCCATTAGCAAAAGAGTTGTTAAACCAATTTGACAGTCAGTGGCGCCATGATGTGTTAGTGATGGATAAGTGGTTTGCATTGCAAGCAATGCAAGGTGGCGATGACGCCATTACTAATATCAAAAAGTTATATGATCACCCTTGTTTTGATTTTTCAAACCCAAACCGTGTCAGGGCACTAGTGGGCAGTTTTAGTCATTTTAATACCGCACAGTTTCACCGTGAAGATGGTACAGGTTATCAATTGCTAGGTGACTTACTAGTTAAGCTTAATGCAATCAACCCCCAAAATGCATCACGTATGTTAACGCCATTTATGTCATGGCGCAGATATGATGAGGTACGTTCAGTTGCAATCAAAGCTCAGCTGCAACGCCTAGCTTTGCTTGATAATTTAAGTGATGACTTGTTTGAAAAAGTTGATAAAGCACTACAATAAATTATGATCGAATATTATTTTTTACTGAACTTAACCTACAAGCAGTGCATGGATTACTACGAAGGTAAGTATACATCAGTTCAAGTAATTGAAGATGGTGGCAAAAAAGTACGTTTTGCCGCCAGCCATTTGCGTCCTTTTATTTCCTCTTTAGGGGTAAGAGGGCGCTTTCGACTTTTGCTTACTCCAGAGTATAAATTTTTACGTTTGGAGCGTATTGCCTAAAACAATATTTTAAAATAATCACTTATAATATTGTTTTTTTGTTAATTCGATTTGTCCTATTGTTAATTTACGTGTATAAATTATCTGGTAGGACGTCTTACCATTAGGTTAACGTCAACTAAACAGAAAAATTATGACCGATTGAACGCGTTCTATTTGTAATTTCTTTATTTCGCTTCTATCGTTACGACTACACTAAAAACAATAACTTGATCACAAAATTACCCGCGACAGGGGGAACACACAATGATAAGAAGATCGCTTTTTGTTAAAAATAAACTAGTACTAGGCATCGCAGCCGCTACTTTAGGGTTATCAGCAGCACACACACAGGCTGCAACGTTTGAGGCTGGAGGGTTTGATATAACCTTCGACTCTGCTTTTTCTTATGGACAAAGTATCCGTGTTGAAGACCGAAACTTTAACTTAATAGGTAAAAGTAATAACCCGTCTTTTGATTGGACAGGTTATAACTCTGTATTAAATCCAATTTATTCAGCGCAAGATGTCTGGGCCCAACCTGGCTCTTACTCTAATAACGGCGACGCTGGTGATTTGAACTTTGATAGCGGTGAATCTTTTTCAAAGCTGTTGAAAGGGACGCATGATTTATCTATCAACAAAGATAACTATGGTCTATTTACTCGATTTATGTATTTTTATGATTTTGAATTGATGGATGGCGATCGTGCCTATGTTAATCCAACTTCAGGGCAAGGAGTTGATCCTTGTGATGATAAAGACACAAAGAAACAAAGCTGCGCAGATATTCGTCTATTAGATGCTTACGTATGGGCTAACTTTGATTTAAATGACGGCAATAACCCACTTTCTATTCGTCTAGGACAACAAGTTATAAACTGGGGAGAAAGTACATTAATTTCTCACGGTATTAACGTAAATCCGGTCGATATTGATCGGTTAAAAGCGCCGGGTGCAGAGCTTAAAGAAGCTTTTATTCCAGTTGGTATGTTATGGGCATCTTTAGGGATCACTGAAAATGTGACTTTGGAAGGCTTTTACCAATACCAATGGCATGAAACACGTTTACCTGCAGCTGGAACGTATTTTTCAACCAATGACTTTGCCGCTGAAAATGGTTATCAGCAAAATGTACAGCTTGGTTTTACCTCCAACCCAGATATCGATTTAGCGTTTTTAACTGATAGCTTAAATAATTTGATGACTACCTTTGGTCAAGCTGCTGCCGCTAAAGGGATCGACCCTGCAAGTCCCGCAGGGCAAGCATTATTGGCACAAACTTATCTGGCATACCCTACTAAAGTCGCTCTTAAAGGCAAAGGGGATGATGGTAAAACTGAGCCTGATGATGGTGGTCAATATGGTTTACGTTTAGGTATGTTTTTACCAGATTTTTATGACACTGAAGTTGCACTTTACCATGTAAACTACCATAGCCGCCGTCCTCTTATTTCAGGTCGCGTATCTAACTTTACACAAGCGTCACTGGCCCAAGATTTAGCCATGTTAGCAACGACTAAAATTACCTCTGACAATGTCTCTGATTTAAAAGCATTTGCTAAAGCAACCAATGAGTATCCAGAAGATATTAAATTGTATGGGTTAAGCTTTAATACATCAATAGGTGAAACGGCGTTTGCTGGTGAGTTCACCTTCCGTGAAGACGAACCACTACAAATCGATGACGTAGAATTGCTTTATGCTGCTATGCCTGAGCAATTAGCGTTAGCGGGACTTCGTCCTGAGTTTGCCGGTATTTCACAAATGAGTCAGGGTAACGCAGTTAGTGTTGTAGGCCCTGGGGAATTAGCAAAAGGTTATATTGAGCGTAATACTAGCCAATTGCAGTTTACAGCAACACATTTATTTGGCCCATCACTGGGTGCAGATAGCTGGGCTGTAGTGGGTGAAATTGGCGGCGTGCGCATAAATAATATGCCTGAATACGATGAAATGCGTTTAAATGTTTCAGGCACTGGTCGAAGCGGTATTATGACCGGCCCTAATGCAGATGATTACTCAACACTTCATATGGCTTTGTCTAATGGCCCCGAACAAAAAGAGTTTGCGACAGCATCATCATGGGGATATCGCTTAATTGCTAAAGGCGATTATTACAACTTCTTTAAAGGAGTTAATTTTTCACCTCGCTTTGTTTTCTCACATGATGTAAATGGTAACACACCAGACCCGATGTTCTTGTTTATTGAAGATCGCAAGTCACTTGGAGTGACAGCCAACTTTAATTATCAAAATGCATGGTCATTTGACTTTAGCTACAACTCTTTCTGGGGTGGCGGAGATACCAATACTTTCTCAGACCGTGATTTTGTTTCTTTTAATATTAAATATTCAATTTAAGGGTATCATGATGATAAAAAAACCTACCCTCATTGCACTAACGCTATGTAGTTTATTTTCTACAACAGCGGTCGTTGCAAAAATGACGAGCGAAGAAGTTGCGCGCTTAGGTGCAGATCTAACCCCATTAGGTGCTGAAAAAGCGGGTAATGCTGATGGCTCAATTCCGGCATGGACAGGTGGTATTACTAAAGCACCGGCAGGTTATACGCCGGGAATGCATCATCCAGATCCGTATGCTGACGACAAAGTACTTTTCACCATTGATAAATCAAATGTTGATAAATACAAAGCAAATTTAAGTCCTGGTCAAGTAGCTCTTTTTGAAGCGTATCCAGATACGTTTAAAATGAACATCTATACTACTCATCGCAGTGCTTCAAACCCACAGTTTGTCTATGATGCAACAAAACAATACGCACCAACTGCAGAGTTGATTGAAGAAGGTAATGGGATAAAAAATACTGCTATTGGCATTCCTTTTCCTATTCCAAAAACTGGCTTAGAGGCAATTTGGAACCATTTATTACGCTACCGTGGTCTGTCAATTGAGCGTTTTGGCGGTCAAGCGGCTCCAACAGCCTCAGGTTCGTATAATATGGTTGGCTTTGATGAGCAACTGTTAGTTAAGTACTCAGATCCAAAAGCAACACCTGCAGAGTTACAAGAATCTAATATTTTGTTTAAATTTAAACAAAAAGTCACCGAACCTGCGCGTTTAGCTGGCACGGCGCTATTAGTTCATGAAACCATGGACCAAATTTTAACTCCACGACAAGCGTGGACTTACAATTCTGGCCAGCGTCGTGTTCGTCGCGCGCCTAATGTTGCTTATGATGCACCAGGAACAGCAGCTGATAGCTTGCGTACAACCGATGATTTCGATATGTTTAACGGTTCGCCAAACCGCTATACATGGACGCTCAAAGGTAAGCAAGAGCTTTATGTACCATACAATAGTTATAAGCTACACAGTGATAAGTTACAGTATGACGATATTCTGATGGCCGGTCACATCAACCCGGAACATGTGCGTTATGAAAAACACCGTGTTTGGGTTGTAGAAGCAGATCTGAAAGGCGACACTCGTCATATTTATAAGAAGCGCGTATTTTATATTGATGAAGATAGCTGGCAAGTTCAAGTGACGGATATCTATGATAACCGTGACCAAATGTACCGTGTAGCGATGGCTCATACAATTAACTATTACGATGCGCTCACTAACTGGAGTACGTTAGACGTTTACTACGATTTGAATTCACGCCGTTACCTAGCGATTGGTTTAGATAACCAAGAGAAAATGTATGATTTCTCACAATCGTTTAATGATAATGAATTTACCTCAAGTGCACTGCGCCGCGAAGGTCGTTAATACACTCTAAGCACCTGGAATTATCTAGGTGCTTTTTTATTATTTCAAATCGCGTTTGTCACTCTGACACGCACTGGGTCATGACACTAACCGAGTCCCCCGACTGCACGTTATATACCGACAAACACATTCTTTTCAAGGCGATTTTAATTTATGAAGTACATGCTTTATGCAGGTCTTGCCGCTGTGGCGAGCCTTTCAACTCTTTCTATTGCAGCTGAACCACTTGCTGCAATTGTCGCAACTAAAGCAGATAAAACCCTGTTGACTGATATTGAATACACAGGAAAGCAACTGGTCGCTGTCGGAAAACATGGCACTATAATTACAAGCAGTAATGCAAAAAATTGGCAACAAGCGAGCGTTCCAACGCAAGTGTTATTAACGGCGGTTGCCTTCAGTGGCAGTGAACTTGGTTGGGCTTGCGGGCATGATGCGACTATTATTCATACCAATGATGGTGGTGCAAACTGGCAGTTGCAACAGGTGAACACGCAATTAGATAAACCTTGCTTAGATATTTTATTTACCAGTGAACTTCACGGCTTTGCTGTGGGTGCCTATGGTATGTTTTATGAAACCAGTGATGGTGGCAAACATTGGCAAAAGCGATTTCTGGATTCTTTATTATTTGCAGATGATAGAGATTACTTAAATGATTTAAAAGAATCAGATCCACAAGGCTATGAAGCCGAAACTGCATCAATATTGCCGCACTTTAATCGTATTGTCACAACAAAAGATAAACTTATGTTAGTGGGCGAAATGGGTTTGTTAGCGCACAGTACAGACAACGGAAAAACATGGCAACGCGATGAAGAAATCTACCGGGGTTCCTTTTTTGCTTATGCCAGCGATGAACAAGGGCAAGAAATAGTTGCGGGTTTAAGAGGCAATATTTTTAGCCGTCAGGTAGGTGAGCAATGGCAACCAATAAGTAATAATAAAACCGCCACAATCAATAGTATTATCGCTAGCGGTGATAATCAATGGTTGTTACTTGCCAACAGCGGTGTGATTTTCCACTATAAAAATAATCAACTTACTATTGAGCAGTTAGCGGATGGTAAAGCAATTCTTGATGCCGTTATTTTTGAAAATCAATTGGTTATGGCATCAGAAAATGGCATTAAAGTGAAGGGGATGGCTCCATAATGCACACAATCGTCAATTTTTTAGAGAAAGCAGTTTTTCGTCATCGATTAATGATGGTGATAAGTTTTATTTTAATAACATGTTTTTTAGGTTTTAAAGCCACACAAATCCAACTTGATGCTTCATTTAATAAAAATATTCCGCTTAATCATGATTATATGAAAGTGTATTTAAAGCATGAAAAGCAATTTGGTGGCGCAAATAGTATTTTGATCTCAGTGTGTGATGATAGCGGTGATATTTTTAATCCTGAGTTTTTCACCCAATTAAAAGCCGTTCATGATCAGTTATATTTTATTCCTGGGGTGAATCGTCCGTTAGTGAATTCAATTTTTTCACCCAGTGCACGTTTTGTTGAAGTTGTTGAAGACGGTTTTGCGGGTGGGCCAATTATTCCCGCCAATTTTACTGCTGATCAACGAGGCTTAGCGGTTGTTAAAGAGAATATCGAAAAAGCGAAAGTCGTAGGCAGGATGATTGCCTCTGATTATTCGTGTGCGATGGTAACCGCGCAGTTGATGGAAACTGATCCGCAAACGCAAGAAAAATTAGATACGTTAGCGTTTGCACAAAAGCTAGAAAGCGAAATTAGAGAGCCATTGAGCACTGATAAAGTAAGTATCCACATTATTGGTTTTGCCAAAATGGCCGGTGATATTGCCGAAGGTGCGAAAGGGGTTGTGTTATTTTTTGCTATTGCTATCGCGTTTACTTTCATCATGGTGTGGTTATTTTGCGGCAGCATCAAGCTCACTATTTTACCTATAGCCTGTTCAATTATTGCCGTGGTTTGGCAGTTAGGGATATTGTCGAGCTTAGGCTTTGGTCTAGATCCAATGTCGATTCTAGTACCATTCTTAGTGTTCGCAATCGGCGTAAGTCATGGCGTACAGATGATCAATGCAATAGGTAAAAAAGTCGCCGAAGGAAGCAGTAATACGCGTCTTTGCTGTCAGGCTAGTTTTAGATCGCTGTTAATACCCGGTGGTATTGCATTGCTGTCAGACACGGTCGGCTTTTTGACGTTACTAACCATAGATATAGGTATAATTCGTGAACTGGCTATCACAGCAAGTTTAGGTGTGGCTGTTATTATTTTTACTAATTTGATTTTATTGCCAGTATGGGCATCGTATATGCGCTTTGAAAACACAGTTCATATTCAATCAGGCAACAGCGAAAAACCAAACTTACTTGATTCAATTCGTGATCTGTTAGTCAAAGCCACGGATCCAAAATGCGCGAAAATCATTATTGGCTGCACCTTAGTATTGTTTGCTGTAGGTTATTGGCAAGCAGGGAAAATGCATATCGGCGATTTACATGCAGGTGCACCGTCATTGCATCAAGATGCCCGTTATAACCAAGATACCTTTTTAATATCGGACAAATATACGATTTCATCCGATATTCTAAAAGTGATTGTCGAAGCTTACCCTGCAGCATGTACTGAGCACGACGTAATGGAGCGCATTAGTCGTTTTCAATATAAAGTTGAAAACTTAGCAGGTGTTCAATCAGCAGTATCCCTAAGCTCAGTAGCGCAGTCGGTTAATGCCGGGTATAACGAAGGTAATTTAAAATGGCAAAGTTTGCCTCGTAATACGGCAAGTTTGGTGCAATCTACCTCACGAGTCGAAACCAGTACCGGTTTACTCAATGGTGATTGTTCAGTTATGCCTGTGATTATCTTTTTAGATGATCATAAAGCGCAGACCATTGAACATATCATTGCCAGTGTTAAACAATTTGCCATTGAAGAACAAACCGATATGCTGCAGTTTAAGCTGGCCTCAGGGCCTGTCGGCGTCATGGCTGCGACGAATGAATCAGTTTCTGCTGCACAATTACCTATGATGTTATACGTTTATGGTGCAGTTATTATTTTATGCTTGATTAGCTTTAAGAGTGTAAAAGCGACCATAGCGGTAGTGTTACCCTTGTATATTGTATCGACTCTTGCGCAAGCTTTAATGGTACAACTTGAAATCGGTCTGACGGTTTCAACGTTGCCAGTGATTGCACTAGGTGTAGGTATTGGGGTGGATTATGGGATTTATATTTTGTCATCGATGATGGGGCAATTAAAGCAAGGTGTTGCCTTACCAGTGGCGTATCGTAATGCACTCGTTGAGCGTGGTAGTGCGGTGTTATTTACCGGTATCACGTTAGCTATTGGTGTGAGCACCTGGATTTTCTCTGATCTTAAGTTCCAAGTGGACATGGGAATATTGTTAACCTTCATGTTTTTAGTCAATATGCTTGGCGCAGTATTACTTTTACCAGCAATTGGTAGTTTGATCTGGACTGACCAGAAAAAATAATGTGAATAATTTTGCTCCTAAATGGCCTGTAAAGGCCATTTATATCTATAATTTGTGAATAGATGACCAAATAGCTGAAATGCTTAAAATGTTTTCATCGAAAGGGCTGTTTATTAATTTTAAAAGGGTTAGAATTTGCCTGACTCCACACAATAAATTGCTGTACAAATTTTCCATCTAAGTAGGTGGTATAGATTTAAGGAACATGTAATGACACGAAATGAAGGGCAAGCCTCGGTTATCTTAGATAATGTCTGTAAGCTGATCCAGAAAAAAGTTCACGCTGATAATGTGTTACTCGTTGAGAAATTCGCCAAATCCTTGTACAGCAATATGTCTAAAGAAGATTTGGCACATCGCAATGATAGTGACTTATATGGCGCTGCACTTAGCCTATGGAACTCGCTAGAAAAAAATACCTCTGATGATGCGGTGATCCGCGTTTTCAATCCTGAAGTAGCAAAAGATGGCTGGCAGTCATCACACACAATCGTCGAAATTATCGCTAAAGATATGCCATTTTTAGTTGATTCTGTTCGTATGGCGATGACCCGCGAAAATATCGCATCTCACTTGCTATTACACAGCCCACTTAAGATTCAACGCGATAAAAACGCTAAAATTTCGGCTTTATCAAATTTAAAAGCCGAACAAGAGTCTAGCTCTACAAAAACAGTGTTTTTTATCGAAATTGATCGCCAAACAGATTCTTCAGTGATTGACTCGTTCAAAAAAGAGCTTGAGTCAGTGTTGAACGATGTGTCTACTGCGGTAGAAGATTGGCAACCGATCCGCAAAAAGTTAATTGCGGTCAGTAAAGAATTACCAAAACGTAACCATAACAACAATGCAAGTGAAGTTGCAGAGACTGTTGAATTCTTAGATTGGTTAGTAAAAGATAATTTTACATTAATGGGCTATCGCCAATACGATTTGTCGCCAGTACAAGGCGATTACCAGCTCAAAGGTAAAATCGAGGGCAGCTTAGGTTTGATGAAGAATTCAACCGAAGAGCATTCTCGCCTGTTATCTGAATTACCAGAAGTTGCCCGTCAAGAAGCCCGTAGCAATAACCTGTTGATCCTTACAAAAACCAATTCGTTATCACGCGTACATCGCCCAGCATACATAGATTATGTAGGGATTAAACGTTTTGATGATGAGGGGAATGTGATTGGCGAAGACCGTTTCATCGGGTTGTTTTCATCAAGTTTTTATAACAACAGCGCCGCTGATGTGCCAGTTTTAAAAAGTAAAATAAATCGCATCATGGAAATGTGTGATTTTGCCAAAGGCACTCATGCTTATAAAGCGGTATTAAATATTCTTGAAACCTATCCGCGTGATGAACTTGTTCAGGCCCGTGAAAGCGAGTTACTTGAAGTTGCAATGGGTGTTTTACAAGTACAAGAGCGCGATATGTGTCGCTTATTTGTGCGTAAAGATGCCTATGGTCGTTTTTTCTCTTGCATGGTCTATGTTCCGCGTGAGCGTTATAACACAGCACTGCGTCGTGAAACACAAGATATTTTAGGCAATGCATTTAATTCAGACGATAAAGTCGAATTTACTACCTTCTTCTCTGAGTCTACACTGGCGCGTACTCATTATACCGTGCGTGTGACTGACAACAATATAGAATATAACGTGAAAGACATCGAAAATAATTTAGTAGAAGCCGCTCGTACTTGGGAAGATAAATTACAATCAGCACTGTTAGAGTCTGCTGGTGAAGCACGTGGTAACGAATTAAACCGCAAATATTGTAATGCGTTTGCTCGTTCATACAAAGACGAAGTACTGCCAAGTGCCGCTGTTGTTGATATTGAAAAGCTTGAACTATTGAATGACGATAACAAGCTTGAAATGTTGTTTTACCGTCCGCAAGAAGAAGCGAACAGCAACATTGTACGTTTGAGCTTATTCCACAAAGATGAGCCAATCCATTTATCAGACGTTATGCCAATGCTTGAAAACTTTGGCTTGCGCGTCATTGGTGAAACGCCTTATTCGGTTAAAACCAGCGATGGCCGTATCAACTGGATCATGGATTTCTCAATGCTACTTGATAGCAAAGGCATTGCAGATTTCGATAAAGTATCAGCACGTTTTCGTGCCGCACTTACTAGTGTGTGGAGTAACCGTTTAGAAAATGACGGCTTTAACCGTTTAGTGTTAATGGGTGGCTTAACTGGTCGCGAAGCCTCAATTTTACGCGCTTATGCAAAATACATGCGCCAAGTTGGGGTTACTTTCTCGCAAACCTACATCGAGAGCACATTAGCTAATTACCCGCACATTGGTTCGCAAATTGTTAATTTATTTGCTAAAAAGTTCTCTGTTAAAAGCCCTGCTAGTGTTAAAACGCTTGATAAGCTAATTGCGCAAATTTATGTAGAACTTGAAAACGTTGCTAACTTAGATGATGACCGTATTATTCGTTTATACGTCGATATGATCATTGCTACGCTGCGTACTAACTACTTCCAAAAAGATGACAAAGGTCAGTTTAAGTCTTATGTGTCGTTCAAAGTAAATCCAAGCTTAATTCCAGATATGCCATTGCCATTACCGGCATTTGAAATATTTGTTTATTCTCCACGTGTAGAAGGTGTGCATTTACGTGGTGGTAAAGTTGCGCGTGGTGGCTTGCGTTGGTCAGATCGTCGTGAGGATTTCCGTACGGAAGTACTTGGTCTAGTTAAAGCACAACAAGTAAAGAATACAGTTATTGTACCTGTAGGCTCAAAAGGCGGCTTTGTTTGTAAACAACTGCCTACGGATCGTGACGCATTCTTCAAAGAAGGCCAAGAGTGTTACAAAATCTTCATTCGTGGTTTATTAGATATCACAGATAACATTATCCAAGGTGAAATTGTGCCGCCGGTTGATGTAACTCGTCATGATGAAGATGATGCATATTTGGTTGTAGCAGCTGATAAAGGTACAGCTACTTTCTCTGATATTGCCAATGGCATTGCCAATGAATATAACTTCTGGCTAGGTGATGCATTCGCATCAGGTGGTTCAGTAGGTTATGACCATAAGAAAATGGGTATTACGGCCAAAGGCGCATGGGAATCGGTTAAACGCCATTTCCGCGAAATGGACATTGATACACAAACAACTGATTTTACGGTAGTTGCAATTGGTGATATGGCTGGGGATGTATTTGGTAATGGTATGTTGTTATCCAAGCATATCCGTTTACAAGTGGCATTTAACCACATGCATATCTTTGTTGATCCAAACCCAGATTCAGCAACGTCTTACCCAGAGCGCGAGCGCCTATTTAACTTACCTCGTTCATCGTGGGAAGACTACAACAAAGACTTGATTTCAGCGGGCGGCGGGGTGTTCTCACGTGCGGCTAAATCAATCACTTTAACGCCAGAAATGAAAAAAATGTTGGGCACTAAAAAAGCCAGCATGACACCAAACGAGTTGATCAAAGCATTCTTAATGATGGAATTCGATCTATTATGGAATGGCGGTATTGGTACTTACATTAAGAGCAGTAAAGAAAGCGATGCAGATGTAGGCGACCGTGCAAATGACGCCCTACGTATCAATGGTAGTGAGCTTGGTGCAAAAGTACTCGGTGAGGGTGGCAACTTAGGTGCAACCCAATTAGGACGTATTGAATTTGCTGCTAAAGGCGGTCGCGTTAATACTGACTTCATCGATAACGTAGGTGGTGTTGCGTGTTCTGATAACGAAGTAAATATCAAAATTTTACTTAATGGTTTAGTTACAGCCGGTGATTTAACGCGTAAACAACGTGATGAACTACTGTATTCAATGACCGATGAAGTTGCACAACTGGTACTGAAAGATTGTTATCGCCAAACGCATACACTGTCAATTACGCAATCAAAAGGCTCATCAACGCTTAAAGAAAAAGTACGCTTTATTCATGCCCTTGAAAAAGATGGCAAGTTAAATCGTGCAATTGAATTTATTCCAAGCGATGAAGAGTTGGCAGAACGCGCTGCAGCGGGTAAAGATTTAACTCGCCCAGAGTTATCTGTGCTTGTGTCGTACGCTAAAATGGTACTTAAAGAGTCACTCGTGACTGACGACATCACAGGAAATCCATATTATCGTCAGCTATTAGTGAAGTCTTTCCCTTTACCACTACGTGAAAAGTTCAATACTGCGATGGATAATCACCCACTGCGTAAAGAGATTATTGCTACTAAATTAGCTAATAATATCGTTAACGATATGGGTCTGAACTTCATGGTACGTATGCATGAAGAAACTGGCGCAAACGAAGCTGAAATAGCGTTATGTTACTCTGTTGCCAGTGAAGTATTCCAAATGCGTGATACTTGGTCTGCAATTGTTGATCTTGATAACAAGATCCCAGCCGCAGTGCAAACTGAAATGTTGTATCAGTTACGTCGTACAGTACGCCGAGCAACACGTTGGTTCTTACGTCATCGCAATAAAGCGCAAAATATTGAGCAAACAATTGCCTTCTTTGCACCGACCTTCGCTGATTTAAGTGCAAACTTAACTAACTACATGGTTGAAAAAGAAAGTGAACGTTTATCTGCGGCCGCAGACAAGCTTATTGAAAGTGCAGTGCCAGCTGAGCTTGCAACACGCATTGTATCGCTCTCTAGCTTGTTCTCAGTAATGGACTTAGCAGAAGTTGCTGCAAATTCAGGGCGTAGTATTGATATGGTATCTAATACCTACTTCAAACTAGGTGCACGGATGGGACTGCATTGGTTCCTTGACCAAATTACTCATCAGCCGGTGGCGAATCATTGGCAAGCATTGGCCCGCGCTTCATACCGTGAAGAACTTGATTGGCAACAACGTACACTATCTGAAGTTGTTTTAAATAACTTTGCTGGTGATAACAAAGATGTCGACGGTCAAATTGATCAGTGGATGGACAGCCAAGATTTGTTACTACAACGCTGGAAGCAAATGTTAGCTGAATTTAAGACTTCACAAAGTCATGATTTTGCTAAGTTCTCAGTTGCATTACGTGAACTTATGCTACTTAGTCATAACTGTGATACATCTGCAAAATAAGCAATTGACACTGACTGGTTATTTTCTCACATGAAAATAATGAGTTAATTGTTAAAATTGTTATACAATACCCCAGCCTAGTCTGGGGTATTTTTTTATTAAGAGGATTATTTATGTTTTACGATCTTGCTCGCCGTTTTATGTTCACCCGTGATGCGGAATGGGCCCATGAATTTGCACTTCATAACTTACGCCGTTTTAACAATACCCCATTCAGTGCTGCATGGTCGCAATCAGTGGCAGATCGTCCAGTCGAATTTTTAGGTTTACAGTTTAAAAACCCAGTAGGATTAGCAGCTGGCCTTGATAAAAATGCAGAATGTATTGATGCGTTTGCAAAGATGGGTTTTGGCTTTATTGAGGTAGGTACTGTGACACCTCGTCCACAAGTCGGTAATGACAAGCCGCGTATTTTCCGTCTGCCAGAGTCAAATGCAATTATCAATCGTATGGGCTTTAATAATAAAGGTGTTGATAACCTAATTAATAACGTTAAGGCTGCTAAATACGACGGCATTCTAGGTATCAATATTGGTAAGAATAAAGATACCCCAAATGAACAAGGTAAAGACGATTACATCCACTGTATGCGTAAAGTGTTTGAACATGCCTCATATATTACTGTCAATATCTCATCACCAAATACGCCTGGACTTCGTGATCTGCAATATGGTGCTGCACTGGATGATCTATTGCAAAGCCTTAAAAATGAGCAGCTTGATTTGATCGCCAAACATAATAAACAAGTGCCAATGCTAGTAAAAATTGCTCCAGACCTTGATGCTGTGCAAATAGCTCAAGTTAGTGAATCATTATTAAATAACAACATCGATGGTGTAATAGCGACGAATACTACCTTAGAGCGCGCTGCGGTGCATGGACAACAATATGCTGATGAAGCCGGAGGCCTATCAGGTCAGCCAGTACGTGAGCGATCCACTCATGTAGTGCAAGAATTAAAACGTTTAACCGCAGGTAAGTTGCCGATCATTGGAGTGGGCGGAATTGATGATGCAGCCAGTGCGAAAGAAAAATTATCAGCAGGTGCAGATCTTGTACAGGTATACACTGGATTTATATATAAAGGACCGCAATTGGTAAAAACGATCCTGCAAGGCTTATAAGGATCCGTTATTTAAGCTTTTGATCGTTCAATAAATGTTCTAAAGAAATATATATTAATTGGTCAAAAGCCGCTATACTACAATATTCATAAGATTAATTAGTAAGGGCGTAGGGAACGCATGTTACAAGCATCAAAGCAGTGGAAATGGATTGCTTGTCCAGTAAGAAATCGTTTATTGATCGATTTAGATCAAGATATGCAGCTGTGCACGCCTTATAAACTACGTCAACTCACCGATGCTATTTTAACCCAACCTAACTTTAGTTTAGAAGATGCCGCCTTTTATCAGCAGGTTTACCAATATCTTGCTGGATTTAATCTATGGAATGGCGCGCAGCTATGTCAAATTGCGCTAAATGCGACAGCAGCTAAATTTTATTTAAAGCCAATGCTGGCAAAAAGTTGGTTTTTCGAACCCTACAAAGGCAATGAGCCCAGTATAGAAGCAGTTATAAAATTGCAAACTAGCGAACAAAGTGGTGAGTTTTTGATTGTTGACCACTGTAAAGAAGCCTCTTTATGCATTTGTCTATCTGAGCATTTTAAGCTTGATGAAAACTTAAGCCTTAATCAATTTGAAGCTATTCGTATACTTAACAATCGTGTCCATCCAATTTATAACCACGCACAAAACAGTAAAACAGCCTAGCATATTTTTTATAGTTCCTTTGTTTATCGCGTGTTTGTCTCCCAACCTATGTTATAATCCCGCGCAATTAGCTATTAAGGGTTATTACTTTGCATTTTATCGCACTTACTTCTATCGGAATCGAAAATTTATTGGTTGATGAACTTACTGACATTGGCGCTACGGTGACCAAACAAACAGTCGGTTCTGTGCGTTTTGACGCCGACACTACATTAGCACAAAAGGTCTGTTTAATGAGCCGCTTCGCGACACGAGTGCTGATGTTGATCGAAGAGAAAGAGGGCGTAAATAATAAAGAAAGCCTTTACAATTTTGCTCGCTCACAGCCTTGGCAGGAATGGTTTGGTCCAACGCAAACTTTTGCAGTCGACTTTAATGGTACCAACGACTCACTTAAAAATACCCAGTTCTCAGGTTTAGTGATCAAAGATGCGATTGTTGATTATTTTAATGATTTATTTGAACAGCGGCCAAACGTTGATAAACAAGATGCCAATGTACGCGTTGTTGCGCGTTTATCGCGTCAAGGTGTGGCCATGTATATCGATTATTCAGGGCCGCGTTTATCTGAACGTGGTTACCGAGAAGGTCAAGGTAAGGCACCTATTAAAGAGCATTTAGCGGCAGCACTGATCAAACGCAGTGGTTGGCTTGAGAATGTTCAACAGCCGCTATTTGATCCCTGCTGTGGTGCTGGCACTATTTTGATTGAAGCTGCTGGCATGGCGCGTAATGAAGCGCCGGGTTTATTCCGTGAGGGATTTGCATTTGAGCGCTTACCAAGTTTCCGTATTGCTAAATACAAAGAGTTAAAAGAGCAGCTTACAGCACAAATTACAGATCCTAAATTATGGCTTATTGGTCATGACAATGACGCTAATGTACTAAGCAAAGCAGTAGATAATGCTCGTAGAGCTGATCTAGGTGATGTGATCAAGTTTAAACAAAGCGATGCAACTAAGCTTACCTCAGTGGCAAAATTACCAGGTGTGGTTATTTCAAATTTACCATATGGTGAACGTATTGGTTCGATGGCTGAGTTGGTAAGTTTACACAGTGCTTTAGGTACAGGCTTTAAAAAACATTTTAATAACTGGAAACTTGCCCTACTAGGCATGGATGAGAGTTTATTTAAATTATTAAAGCTGGTGAAACTCAAGCGTTATAAATTTAAAAATGGTCCACTTGATGTGGTACTTAATTTATATCAACTTGATGACAAACAAGTCAGCCAAACAACTGAAGATAAGCCTGCATTGAACTTTGAAGGTTCAATGTCGTTTGCTAATCGGGTTAAAAAGAATAAGCAAGGCTTGAAAAATTGGCTCAAACAAAATGATGTGCAGGCCTATCGTGTCTACGATGCTGACATTCCTGAATACAATGTAGCCGTTGATATTTATGGTGATTCAGCGGTAATATTTGAGTACGCTGCGCCGAAAGAAATTGACGATGTAACAGCGCATAAACGTTTACAAGACGTGATTTCGTTAACCTCACAGCAGCTCAATATCGCACCTGGAAATATTGCTGTAAAAGTACGTAAAAAGCAAAAAGGTGAAGAGCAATACACACCAATGGCTAAGCAAAATCGTACTCAAGTAGTTGAGGAGTTTGGCGCGAAGTTTAAAGTCAATTTATTTGATTACTTAGATACTGGCTTGTTTTTAGACCACCGTCTTGCTCGTCGTTATATCCAAGAAAATGCCAAAGATAAACGCTTCTTGAATTTATTTGCCTACACAGGGACAGCCTCTGTACATGCAGCTCTGGGTGGCGCTAAAGCGATAACCACGGTTGATCTATCGAAAACCTATTTAAAATGGGGCCAAGATAACTTTGACCTGAACAATATCAGTAATACCCGTTATCGTTTTGAACAGGCTGATTGTTTGAAGTGGCTTGAGCATGCCACAAGCCAATACGATTTGATCTTTTTAGATCCGCCAACGTTTTCAAATTCAAAACGCATGAAAGATGCTTTTGATGTACAAAATGATCATATTAAATTACTGACATGGGTTAAAAAAATTCTCAGTCCATCTGGCACGTTGATTTTCTCGAATAATATGCGTGGCTTCACCATGGATGAAGTGGGCTTGATTGGCTTAGGCTTAAAAGCTGTTAATATTTCAGAGCAGACGATTTCTCCTGACTTTAAACGCAATAAAAAAATACATAATAGCTGGTTGATAACCCATGGCTAAGTGGATTTTGTATCATACCGATGGCTGTCATTTATGTGAGCAAGCGCAGGGCTTGATCACGCCGTTGTTGGGTGATGATCTGTTACAGCTTGTTGATATTATGAGTGATGAAGAATTAATTACAGAATATCAGACCAGTATACCCGTTTTAAAAAGCGATCAAGGCCCGCAATTATTTTGGCCTTTCACTGCGCAAGATGTGCGTCAGTTTTTTACGCAAACAGAATAAGAGTAAACAGATAGTATGGATTTAATTAGAATTTCTAAAGCTCAACTCGCGTATGGTACGCATCCACTGTTAGACAACGCTGATGCCGTCATCGAAACTGGTGAGCGTGTGTGTGTAGTTGGTCGTAATGGTGCGGGTAAATCAACGTTACTAAAAGTCCTTGATGGCCAAGTTATTTTAGATGATGGTGAAATAAATCAGTTAGGTAGTATTAAAATATCTCGTCTAGAGCAAGATCCACCAAAAGGAGCTAGTGGCTCGGTGTTTGATTATGTTGCTCAAGGTATGCCTGAGATTGCAAATTTATTAATTGATTTTCATCACGTCAGCACTGAGTTACAAACTGACTGCACAGATAAACTACTTAATAAACTTGAACGTTTATCAAATCAACTCGAAGCTGCAGATGGTTGGCGTTTTGATAGTAGAATTCAACTTGTATTAACACAGTTAGAATTAGCACCAGAAGCCAAACTTGAATCACTTTCTGGTGGCTGGTTACGCAAAGTTGCCCTTGCACGGGCACTTGTCAGTGAGCCGGATTTATTATTACTTGATGAGCCTACTAACCATTTAGATATGGAAAGTGTAATGTGGCTTGAACAATTCTTAAAAGAGTTTAAAGGCGGTATTGTCTTTATTTCTCACGACCGTGCGTTTATTCGTGCAGTGGCGACGCGGATCTTAGACTTAGATCGCGGTAAGCTGATTTCATACCCTGGCGATTATGCTACTTATTTAGAGCAAAAAGCCCATGATTTAAAAGTAGAAGAAACGCAAAACGCATTATTTGACAAACGCTTAGCAGAAGAAGAAACGTGGATCCGCCAAGGTGTAAAAGCACGTCGAACGCGTAATGAAGGCCGTGTCCGCGAGCTTAAACAGCTACGTAATGAACGCAAACAGCGTGTTGATCAAGTGGGTAAAACTGACTTCAATATTGAAACGGCAGACCGTTCAGGAAAATTAGTATTTGAAGCTAAACATCTAAATCATGCATTTAATAAAGACAAAGTAATTGCCAATGACTTCTCTACTTTAGTTATGCGTGGCGATCGTATTGGCTTAGTTGGCCCTAATGGTATTGGTAAGACGACTTTATTAAAACTGCTATTTGGTGATATTGAAGCTGATGCAGGGATTGTTAAGCAAGGGGTGAACTTAGAGTTTGCTTACTTTGATCAATACCGCCAAAAGCTTGATGAAGAAGCCACCGTACAAGATAACGTTGCCGAAGGTAAGCAAGAAGTAATGATGGGCGGACGCTCACGTCATGTACTCGGTTATTTACAAGACTTTTTATTCCCGCCTGCGCGTGCTCGTACACCGGTTAAAGCACTCTCTGGCGGTGAAAAAAATCGCTTATTATTAGCTAAACTATTTTTAAAACCATCAAATATTCTTGTGCTTGATGAGCCGACCAATGATTTAGATATAGAAACCCTCGAGCTGTTAGAGGATATTATTAATCAGTATCAGGGAACCGTGTTAATTGTAAGCCATGACCGTGAGTTTATTGATAATACCTGTACCAGTGTTTGGGCATTTGAAGGTAATGGGGTAATTACAGATATTGTCGGTGGTTACAGTGATTATGAAGCCTATGCTAATTATTTATCACAGGAACAAAAAAAACAGCTAACTACACCTGCTAAAAAAGAAGCAGTCGTTGCACCAGCTCCTGTGGCTAAAGCAGATAACAAAAGTAATAAACTCTCTTACAAATTAAAACTTGAATTAGAACAATTACCCAGTAAGCTGGAACAACTTGAACAAGCATTAGAAGCGCAGCAAGTTGTGGTTAATGACGCTGATTTCTTTAAACAAGATGCCAGTGCGACAACCAAAGAATTGAACCATTTAGCACAACTTGAGTCTGACCTTGAAGCCGCTCTGGAGCGCTGGGAAGAACTTGAAGATTTAAAGAATCAGTAGTAAGGACTAAAATGAAATATAAATTACTCGCGGCTAGTATTCTAGCTACGATGAGTACATCAGCAATCAGTGCAACATATCAGTTGACAGAGCTGAGTTCTTTAGACGAAGCCAAGCATAATTACGTAAAAGATGTCAGCGAAAGCGGCTATATTATCGGGCAGTCTAACGGCTTATATAACTTACCCATAGATGTGAGTTACATCGATTTTACAGATAACTTAATTAAAAATGCATATAGCAACCAAGAAAACTACTTTGAGTTAATTGATAAAGAAATTACCTTTACCTTAGATGATATTGAAAACAATAATGCAGCGGCGACTAACCCAGACGCACATAGTTTTATGCTTTCATTTTTATCAGCACAAGCTAACAACCCAGAATATCAAAAATTGGCTAATATCATCGGTTACAATATTTTGGACGGTATAGCGCAAGAACAAGTTCTTTTTGATGTTGCATCAGTTGATTATGATGGCCTAACACGATCAGTTAGCAATAACTATAATGCAGTAGCAGAAGACGGTATTACGGTAGGTTGGGGCAGTGCGCCTTATGAAAAAACCAGTTTTCTTCCTGATGGTGAAACTGAAGAAGAAACACAATTTGTGCGTGATTTTATCTCCCGTGGCGTTGTTATATCACCATCCGGTTTAAATGTGCCATTAGTGCCAGAATATGCTGAACATGGCGGCTTAAGTTCAGCCAACGGTATAGTTAAAACCAACACAGGATATATTGTTGTCGGGCAAGTATCAACGGGGATCCCAGTTGATAGACAAGAAAATATTGATGATAACTGTGATGGTGAAGATGAACCTGTCAGTGTTTGTATTGAAAATTTGCATAGAAGTACATCATCACGACTGTTTGATAGCCGTGCTATTAAGTGGACACTTGATACAAACTTAAATATTACTAAAACTGAACCGCTTGGTTTAGGCCTTACGCCAGAAGAGGATGACGGGTTTGCATTTATAAGTAATGCACTCGCTGTTAATAGTAATGGCATTGTTGCTGGTTACTCTGACATTCGTGATAATGATAGATCGTCAACAATCAGAGCATTACCTGTTTATTACAAAGACGGTAACGTTGTTGAAATCCTCAATCAAGAAGATGATTGGACTGGTGGTAAGTCAGTAGCCATTAATGAAAATAACATTATTGTTGGCTATGGTATAAAAAGAATTGAAGGCGCTGATCGTCTTAAGTTTTTCTATCATGATATTGCCAGCAGCAGTACTGTATTCCCAAAAGATTTCTTTAATAGTTCTACTTCAGTTGCCAATGATATTAATGATAATGGTTATATTGTTGGTGAAGGTGAAACTGACGTATTTAATGTTGGTGCGCGTCGCCGAGAAGGTTTCCTGTACAAGATTGGTGAAGATGCGATTACAAACATAAATGATTTACTGCCTTGCTATGAAGCAGACGGTGAAACTCGTTATGGTTATGTCGTTGCAGAAGCGAAAGTGATTAACAATAAAAATGAAATTTTTGGTGTTGCTACTAAAACAGTAGAAAAAACTGATTCATTAGGTGGTATTGTTCGTGATATTAATGGTGAGATAGAATACGAAAGTATTGCTGTGCCAGTGAAGTTATCTCCTATTAATGGGACTATTGATAGCTGCTCTGATCCTGAAACTGACACATATGAGCGTCAATCGTCTAGTTTCCCTTGGTATACGTTATTATTACTTCCTCTAGTTGGTCTACGTCGTATATTTCGTTAGTTTTTGAAATTATTACTGGGTGATCCAGCATTAACGGTCACTTAGTATTGAAAAAAAACCCTGCTTTGCTAAGCAGGGTTTTTTTTGTCTATACTTTAAATTAGAAACAGTTATTTTTTATGACGATTTAACCATGCTTTACGCACTGAACGACGCCATAGTAAATCAACACCGAAGTAGCCTATTACTGATGCGATACAAGCACTGATCAAAGAGCCAACTAAAAAAGCAGGGCCAATAGTTGTTAAGCTTTCCATAAACCATTGCCAACTTGGTTGAAATGCAAAATGTTGTTCCGGCTGTCCTAACACTAATGTGCCAATTAAATACGAACAATAAAAGATAGGTGGCATGGTTAGCGGATTAGTGATCCAAACTACTGCGACAGAAATAGGAAGATTTACTCGTAACGGAATTGCCAATGCAGCAGCAAGCACCATCTGAAAAGGAACCGGAATGAAAGCAAAGAATAAACCGACGGAAAATGCCCCACGAGCTGAACGACGATTTAAATGCCATAGATTGGCATCGTGGAGTAAACGACCAAAAATTTTTAAATATTTATGATGTTTAACTTTATTGTGATCGGGTAAAAACCGTTGGATCGTTTTTTTAGCCATTTAAAGCAACCATTTACATCTGTTTGGTTAAGTGTTGGGTTTGTCGTTGGTTGTATTATAACCGTTTTTTATTATCAGACCCTTGTATTTACAGTTTTCGCGTTATCTCTGTTAATTGCGAGTCTCTATTTTAAGCCGTTTTACAGTGTATTGTTAGGTTTTATTTGTGGAATTTTGTGTGTATGGGTACATTTTACCAGCTTCTACGCAATTTCCAGCTTGGCTTTGGATGAAAATAAACCATATCTAAGTAATATTACGATTGTTGAGGTTATTTCTCAGCGTGATCACTATTATTTAAAAGTTCGGCTCAATAAGATAGATAATCAACCTCTATCAAATATTAAGCCTCCTTTTGCATTGCTGACTTTTAATAACGACCAGTTACTTAAGGTGGGTGATCATGTTAAAACGTGGCTTGAATTAGAAAAATATCGCAGCCAAAAAAATTATGATGTGTTTGATAAAGAGCGTTACGCATTTAGTGAGCGACTATTTTTTAAAGGCAAGCAAGTTGGTAGTATTATCGAAATCTCTAATAACTATGAAGCTGACCTAATTGAAAAATACCGTAATTTTATCAAACACACCTACCAACATAACTCGCTAAATTGGCTGTATTATCCGCTACTGACTGGCGACCGCAGTGCTATGAGTTTTTCACAAAAGCAAGAATTACAACAATTTGGTATTAGCCATTTATTAGCCATTTCTGGATTACATATTGGCTTGATGTTTAGTATCGGTTTTTTTATAACCCGCTACTTAATAAGTTTTTTTATTTTTGTGGTTAAACCAACAGTACAGCAGATCAATTTGTCGCTTATTTATAGTTTAGGTGGATTTGTGCTTGCTTTTAGTTATGTGTACTTAAGTGGTTTTATCGTATCGGCAACTCGCGCTTTGATCATGTTAGGATGTTATTTAGTTATTTATTACTTTGCTAAACAGGCACTGCGCTGGCGATTTATCTTGTTTGCATTAGTATGTGTATTGCTCATCGACCCATTTAGTTTACTTAATCCAGGACTTTATTTTTCATTCACTGCGGTAGCAATTATCTTTTGGGTTTTTAGTGTCATAACCATAACCAGCTCCGGCTTTTTAGCCATCATAAAAACACTCATTACCCTACAGTTTGCTTTGTTTATTGGTTTATTACCGCTATCGCTTTATTATTTCAATGGGGTCAGCGTAATTGGCTTAGTTGTTAATTTAGTGGCTATCCCATTACTTGGTTTTATTATCATGCCTTGCTTAGTATTATTTTCCGCAATCAGTGTATTTATTGATATTAGCGGGTTGATTAGTGTGTTTGATTCATTATTACAGCATATTTATCAGCTCTTATTGTTGATCCCACAGAATTTTCGTTGGTTTGATACCACAAATTTTAGCCAGCAATTGCTTGTTAGTAGCTATATTGCAGCAATAATTGTGTGTTTTTTGCCCTGGCGTTTGTTGGCATGCATACCATTACTACTGGTTGTACTCGATCACTATTTACTGACCAAACCGCGCTGGCAGCTTAATGTATTCGATGTGGGTCATGGCACCATGGTGTTAGTCAGTAATCAAGACAAAGGTTTTATTTATGATCTTGGCCCAATTTATTTTAATACATTTACGCGGGTCAATAGCACCTTAATACCCTATTTAAAAAGAAACGGTATTGATGTTGAAGTTTCGCTTATTAGCCACATGGATAAAGACCATGCCGGAGGGCTTACCCATTGGTTAGAGCATGGTTACCAGCATACTTTTAAATTGCTACAACCAACTGGCCCAGAGCAAGTTTGCAGAGCGGGCGAATATAGTTTTTATGACTTAATCATTACCGTGAGCGAGCCGGCACAGCATTTAATAACTGACAATGATAACTCTTGTGTAGTGCATATCAGTGATGGCAGGTTCAGTGTTTTGCTTCCTGGTGATATTTCAACAAAAAGAGAAGCACAACTAATCCAGCAGCAAGGTGTGCTTAAAAGTACGGTATTATTGAGTCCTCACCATGGTAGTAATACCTCATCAAGTGATGCATTTATTCATGCGGTTGCTCCTGAGGTTGTTATTCATTCAACGGCATATAAAGGGCAGTGGCAATTTCCACGTACAGAAGTTTTAGCACGTTATGCTAAGCAGCACGCTTTACAATATACAACAGCTGAAAAAGGGCAGGTTAAAATTGAGTTTTATCAACATCACTACACAGTAAACCTAGCTCGTGAAGATGAAAGTTATTGGTTTCTAAAAGATTGAGTTTAGTTTTGTGCAACTGGAGGCTACAATAGCCACAGATTATGAATAAGAGAGTACTATGGACCAAACTACATCACAAATTTATAAGCGTTTATTGACGTATGTGGGGGATTATAAAAGCGTTGCCATTTTTGCTGTGATTGGCATGATTGGCTACTCAGCTATGGATGCTTTATTTATCCAACTAATGAAGCCATTTATAGATCAGGGCTTAAATCAACGCAACGCTGAAGTATTAAAATACGCACCATTTGTTGTCATCGCGTTAGTGTTTGGCCGGGGTATTTTTAACTATATCTCGTCTTATTGTTTAAGTTATGTGGGTTCACAAGTTGTCCGCTCGTTACGTCAGCAATTATTTGAGCATATTTTACATTTACCCGTTGCCTTTCATGATCAAAATTCAACTGGGGATTTAATTTCAAAAATAACGTTCGATACCGAGCAAGTGCAGCAAGCGATCACCAAAGCAATGCTTATAGTAGTCAGAGAAGGCGCATTTGTGGTGTTTTTACTGGCTGTTATGTTTTATACAAGTTGGAAGCTGTCATTAATCTTTTTGATCATAATCCCCCTGGTGGCAGTTATTGTTTCCGTTGTATCAAAACGTTTTCGTCTTATCTCTAAAAATATTCAATCGGCAATGGGGCAAGTTACCCGTAGCTCAGAGCAAATGCTCAGTGGCCATAAAGTGATTCATGGCTTTGGCGGTCAACAGCAAGAAATAACCCAATTTGCAAAAATTAATAATCATAATCGTCAGCAGCGTATCAAAATGGATGCCACTAAAGCACTTAGTGTGTCTGTGATTCAAATTTTGGCTGCAAGTGCAATGGCAGTTATTCTCTGGGTGGTTTCTATGCCATCAATGATTGATACAGTGAGCTCTGGGGATTTTGTGGTGCTTATTTCATCGATGATGATGTTATTACGCCCTTTAAAGCAATTAGCTAATGTAAATAGCGATTTACAGCGTGGCATATCCGCAGCGCAAAGCATTTTTTTAGTGCTTGACCAAGAGGCCGAAAAAGACGTTGGTACAATTAGTGTAGATAAAGTAAAAGGTATGATTGAAGTTAAAAATGTCACCTTTAATTACCCAACGAAAGCAGAAGCTGTATTAAAAAACTTATCGCTCACTATAAAAGCGGGCGAGAGTATTGCGTTAGTTGGGCGTTCAGGTTCTGGTAAATCAACTATTTCAAACTTATTACCACGTTATTATGACTTACAACCGCCAAGCGAGATTTTACTCGATGGCGTGCCACTGGCGGATTATAAGTTAACAGATTTACGTCGCCAATTTGCTCTAGTATCACAGCAAGTAGTGTTGTTTAATGACACCATTGCCAATAACATCAGTTATGGTATTGCACGTCCACTTAGTGATGACGAGGTCTTGAATGTGGCAAAACAAGCACATGTGTGGGAGTTTGTGAAAGATTTACCCGACGGTCTAAATACCATGGTCGGTGAAAATGGCGTGATGTTATCTGGCGGGCAACGCCAGCGTATAGCGATTGCAAGAGCAATCTTAAAAGATGCACCAATTTTGATTTTAGATGAAGCAACTTCTGCATTAGATACAGAGTCTGAAAAACTGATCCAGCAAGCTTTAGAAGCATTAATGAAAAATAAAACCTCTATTGTGATTGCTCACCGATTATCAACAATAGAACAAAGCGACCACATCTATGTTATTGATAATGGTCAAGTGATAGAAAGTGGTGATCACATCAGCTTACTGGCTAATGATGGCACGTATGCAGCGCTTTGCAAGATGCAATTTGGTGAGCACGGGTGAGTAAATTAGAACAAAGCTGGTATCGAGGTATAAGCTTTCTTACCGTATTACTTTTACCACTGAGTGGATTATTTTGGTTTATAAGTAATCTGCGTAAATTAGCGTATGCGCTAGGTTTATTGAAGGCATACCAAAGCCCTGTGCCAGTTATCGTGGTAGGTAATATTAGCGTCGGTGGTAACGGGAAAACTCCCTTTGTGATCTGGCTTGCGGATTACCTACAGCAGCGTGGCTTAAGGGTTGGCATTATTAGTCGAGGCTATGGCGGTAACAGTGATAGCTATCCACTCACTGTGACTGAGCATACTGATACGACTCAGGCAGGTGATGAGCCGGTACTTATTCAACGCAGGCTTGACTGCCCTGTAGTTGTAGGCCCAGATCGACAAGCTAATGTAAAGCAATTAATTGCGCAACATCAGCTTGATGTGATTATTTCCGATGATGGTATGCAACATTATAAAATGGCCAGAACAATAGAGTGCTGTATTGTTGATAGTCAACGACGTTTTGGCAATGGCTTGTTAATGCCTGCGGGGCCACTGAGAGAAACACAAAAACGTTTAAAATCAGTTGATTTGGTTATTGAAAATGGGGGGAATGCCATGTTTAATTATCAGCTAAGAAGTGCTGATTTAGTAAATGTTGCCACTAATATAGCCACTAAAGTCCCGCTTTTGAGAGGTCACGCAGTGAGCGCCATTGGTAATCCACAACGTTTTGAAAATAGCTTACGTCAACAAGGCATTACATTGCTAAGTTGTCATCATTTTCGAGATCATTATGGTTATACAGCACAAGATTTCATAAAATTTAATGATGAAATAGTGTTTATGACGGAGAAAGATGCGGTAAAATGTCACTCATTTGCAAAACCAACGTGGTATTTTTTACCTGTTGACGCAGAGCCATCCCCTGCGGTGGTATCTAAACTTAACTTATTACTGAGAGAAAAAGGGATCCTAGATGGCCTTTGATACAAAATTACTTGAAATAATTGCTTGCCCAGTGTGTAAAGGCAAATTACGTTTAGACAAAGAAAACAGTGAATTGATCAGCACAGCTGCAAAACTTGCTTACCCTATTCGAGATGATATTCCTGTATTACTAGAAAATGAAGCGCGTGAATTGTGCTTAGAAGAGATTGAAAAGTGGAATTCGTAGTCGTTATTCCAGCGCGCTTTGCATCGAGTCGTCTACCAGGTAAACCCCTTGCTGATATTTGTGGCAAACCTATGATTCAACATGTTTATGAAAAGGCGATGGCGTCAGGGGCTAGTAAGGTCGTAATAGCCACCGATCATCAACAGGTTTTTGATGTTGTCAAAGGCTTTACTAATAATGTCTTAATGACTCGAGATGATCATCAGTCAGGCACTGAACGGCTAGCTGAAGTTGTTGATTTATTATCACTTAATAACGATATTATTGTAGTGAATGTGCAAGGTGATGAGCCTTTATTAGCCGCTGAAAATGTCTCGCAAGTTGCAGCTTTACTTGCTAATTCAAGTGCGCCAATGGCGACCTTGAGTGCCGCCATTGAGAATGTCGATGAGATCTTTAATCCCAATGCAGTTAAAGTCGTCAGCGATGTAAATAAAAATGCACTGTACTTTTCTCGTGCCAGCATTCCCTATGATCGAAGTCATATGTACACAGGTGAGAATAACGGATTAGACACACAAGATTTTCAACGTCATGTGGGTATTTATGCATACCGCGCTGGTTTTATTAAACAATACATCTCACTGACGCCATCCCCATTAGAGCAACTTGAATCTCTTGAGCAATTACGTGTTTTATATCATGGCTATAAAATAAAAATAGAACAGGCAAAAATAACACCGCAAGCAGGGGTTGATACGCCTGATGATTTAGCGCGTGTAATTGCTATACTGCAAAGTCATTAAGTGGTGAACACGTTCACATTACTCAAGGTTATAGCAAAGCACCTTGATTTTTATATTATAGAAAAACCTGCCGGGCTTAATTTCCATAGTGAAGAAGGCCCAGGTTTTGTAGTACTCGCTGAGCAACAACTCGCAGAAAAGTTATATGCTGTGCACCGCCTTGATAAAGTGACATCGGGGCTAATAATTTTAGCACGCAGTAGTGAAGCGGCTGCAAAGCTGACAGTTTTATTTACTGCTCATCAAGTTAATAAGTTTTATTTGGCGATAAGTGATTGCAAACCGAAGAAAAAGCAAGGTTGGATCAAAGGGGATATGGCTAAATCACGCCGTAGTACCTATAAGCTACTAACAAGTAAAGAAAACCCAGCTATAACTCGCTTTTATTCTATTAATTTTAAAGCCAATAGAAGGGCATTTATCTTAAAGCCTTACTCGGGTAAAACGCACCAATTACGGGTCGCGCTAAAAAGCCTTTCTGCGCCGATTTTAGGTGATGTAATATACGGTGGTACTGCTGCTGAGCGCACCTATTTACATGCTTTTGCACTAAGTTTTGTGTGGCAAGGTAAACTACAGCAATTTAGTTTGTTACCGCATTACGATGATGAGTTTACAACATTAATTGAACATGAAAATTTTCAGCCTTGGCAGACACCATGGCAACTGGATTGGTAAATGAGTGAAAAAGTAACCGATATCCGTTTTGGTGGTATCAAAAGATTATATGGCAACACTGAATTTGAATGGCTACAACAAGCCCACTTTTGTGTTATTGGTATTGGTGGCGTGGGCTCGTGGGCGGCAGAGGCTCTAGCACGTACTGGAGTTGGTAAAATAACCTTAATTGATCTTGATGATATTTGTGCAACCAACGTGAATCGGCAAATACATGCATTAACAGGCACGGTGGGTGAAGCAAAGGTTGTCGCAATGAAGGCCCGCTGTGAATTGATCAATCCACTGTGTGAGGTCAGTGTTGTCGATGATTTTATTACTTTAGATAATATTCGTGAGCATATAAGTGGTTTTGACTATGTCATAGATTGCATTGATGCAGTAAAAGAAAAAGCGGCATTAATAGCGCATTGTAAACGTAACAAAATACCGGTGATCACCACCGGTGGTGCTGGCGGTCAAACTGATCCGAGTCAAATCACTTTTGGTGATGTAGCAAAGACCACCCATGATCCATTACTGGCAAAAGTCCGATATATTTTGCGCAAACAGTACAACTTTAGTAGTAATCCAAAGCGAAAATTCAACATCGATTGTGTTTATTCAACTGAGCAATTGGTATATCCAAGTACTGATGGCAGCGTTTGTCATGCTAAACAGGGGGCTGATGGCTCCATGAATATGGATTGTAACAACGGTTTTGGTTCAGCGACTATGGTAACCGGAAGTTTTGGTTTTTTTGTCGCAGCAAAATCAATACGTAAATATTTAGATCGCTGCGCACGTACCGTGAAAAATTAGTTTTTCTGTTCTGCCATGGTTTGAATACGCTCAACCATGGCTTTAATACCGTTGCCTCTGGAAGGACTAAGGTGCTGGATAAGCCCTAAATGATTAAACTGTGCAAATGCGTCAGTGTTAATAGCTTGTTCAGGGGTTAAACCATTATAAAGCGACAGAATAATCGCTAATAACCCTTTTACTATACGGGTATCTGAGTCACCAATAATAACCAAGCAATTTTCTTCAAGATCAAAATCCAAATACAGCCAAACTTTACTCTCACAGCCAGGTACAAGGGCATCGCTGGTTTTTAAAACAGCCGGCATAGCTGGTAATTGTTTACCTAGTAGCATTATTTCACGGTATTTTTGTTGCCATGATGGCGAGCTCTCAAGCGATGAAGCAATTTCTTTAAACGTTTTAATCATGTCTTATCCATAATTAGTCTAATAACTCTAAGCAATTTTGCAAAGCAGCGATAAATAAATCAACATCGCTATGGTTATTATAAAATGCAAAGCTGGCTCGAACACTGCCATTAATACCTAAATGTTGCATTAATGGCTGCGCACAATGATGACCGCTGCGAACTGCTATACCATAACCATCTAAAAGTGTTGCTATATCGAAAGGGTGTTCGTCTTTATAATTGAAACAAAGGGTACCAATATTGTTCTCAATGTTGCTATAAACGGTAATTCCTGCGATGGCTTGCAGTTTTTCTGCCGCATAATTAAAAATTACTTGTTCATGAGTATATACATTAGTCTTATTTAAACTGGTTAGATAATCGATTGCAGCTGCAAAAGCGATCACTGCAGCAATGTTTGGTGTACCTGCTTCAAACTTTGCTGGTGCCTGACGAAATATTGTTTTTGCTAATGTAACAGTTTCAATCATTTCGCCACCAGTTTGATACACGGCTAAACTATTTAATCGATCATAACGACCATATAATCCTCCTAATCCGGTCGGCCCGAGCATTTTATGAGCCGAAAAAACATAAAAATCACAACCAAGTTGAGGTAAATTTGGCTGTAAATGCAGCGCAGCTTGCGCACCATCCACTAAGGTAATTGCGTCATGGCGTTTTGCGGCATGTAATATTTGGTCAAGATCTGTGATATTACCAAGTGCATTAGACGCGTGAGTGATAGCAAGTACAGATGGCTTATGCTGACTGATGAATTCAACACATGCTTGAACATCAAAGCTGCCATTTTTTTGTAACGGAAGTGCCAGCAGCTTTGCTCCCGTGCGCTTTGCTAACTGTTGCCATGGCACAATATTAGCGTGATGCTCTAAGGCTGAAATGATGATGGTTGAATCATTATCAAGCTGCTCAGTTAAACCATTCGCAACTAAGTTTATTGCCTCAGTAGCTCCTTTGGTCCAAACTAACTCATTTGCGTCGATATTAAAATAATTGGCAACGGTCTGTCTTGCTTGTTCATAGGCGTGGGTTGCTTGTTCGCTTAAGGTATGGCGGCCACGATGAACGTTAGCATTATTACGTGCGTAAAAATGCTCAGTCGCGCTGATAACTGACAGTGGTTTTTGGGTGGTTGCAGCCGAATCAAGATAGACCAGCGGTTGCCCGTTGATGAGTTGTTTTAGGGCAGGAAAGTCTGCGCGAATTTTTTCTATATTAAACATAACTTTTCAACATCAAGCACACCAAAGCCGAATTAAAAACTGAACCGGAATTGTAATGGCTTTGTGATATTTCTCAAGGACTAGATACAAAAAAGGCCGCAAATGCGGCCCTTTTTAGCATCAACTATAAAATTAACGCTTGTCTGTTGCTACGTAATCACGGTGTGTGTGACCAGTATATAGCTGACGTGGACGGCTGATCTTATGACCAGGTTGAGATAACATCTCGTCCCAGTGTGTGATCCAACCAACAGTACGTGCCATTGCGAAAATCACAGTGAACATGCTTGTTGGGATACCAATTGCTTTTAAGATAATACCTGAGTAGAAGTCTACGTTAGGGTAAAGTTTCTTCTCAACAAAGTATGGGTCTTCTAATGCAATTTGCTCAAGTTTCATTGCAATATCTAGCAACGGATCTTGAATATTAAGCTCAGCAAGTACTTCGTGACAGGTTTGACGCATTACAGTTGCACGCGGATCGAAGTTTTTGTAAACACGGTGTCCAAAGCCCATAAGACGGAATGGGTCCGACTTATCTTTTGCTTTAGCAACGTATTCGTCGATGCGATCAACAGAGCCAATTTCTTCTAACATGTTTAAACATGCTTCGTTAGCACCGCCATGTGCAGGGCCCCAAAGTGATGCGATACCTGCGGCAATACATGCATATGGGTTAGCACCAGAAGAACCAGCTAAGCGTACTGTAGACGTTGATGCATTTTGCTCGTGATCAGCGTGAAGCATAAAGATTTTATCCATTGCTTTTGCAGTCACTGGATTAACTTTATATTCTTCAGCTGGTACAGAGAACATCATATGTAAGAAGTTTTCTGCATAGCTTAAATCATTGCGTGGGTAAACGAATGGTTGACCTACGTTGTATTTATAAGCCATCGCTGCGATAGTTGGAAGCTTAGCAATTAATTTTACAGCACTTGTTTTACGTTGTGTTGCATCAGTAATATCAAGATCTTCATGATAAAAAGATGATAATGCACCAACTACACCACATAGCATAGCCATTGGATGGGCATCAAAACGGAAGCCTTGGAAGAAGTTTGCAATTTTCTCATCAAGCATCGTGCTATGTGTGATTTGTGATGCAAAATCAGTATATTGCTCTTTAGTTGGTAATTCACCGTTTAACAGTAAATAACACAACTCAACATAATCTGAGTCTTCGGCTAGTTGTTCAATTGGGTAACCACGGTGAAGTAATATCCCTTTGCCACCGTCGATATATGTAATTGAAGATTCGCAAGAACCAGTCGACATGAAACCTGGATCATATGTGAAATGACCGTGAGCACCTAACGTACGTACATCGATTACATCCTGACCAGCAGTACCTTGGTAAATTGGAAGTTCGATTGGATCTAGACCATCAATATGGACTGTGGCTTTCTTATCCGCCATCTATTTATCTCCTATTAAGATAACAACTCTGATTGTTATGTTCTGAATCTGTTTAAGCACATCCTTTTCATTTTAACGTGAAAGAGGGGGTTAAAGTCAATTTTTATAAACATTATGCACAAATGTATAATAAATATTCTGACGGGATTAAATATTATACCATTGGCTAATTCGCAAATAGCTCTAACTAAACAAGAATTGTAAAAAGACCTTTGGCTATATATACTATCGAAGGTTTTATACCGTATTGTCTGTAGGTAAACGTTATTTTTACAGCTAATCTTTGCAAAAATGTGAATTTTAGTCGTAACAAAAAGCTTTACTTAGATAGTTCCATCAGAAAAATCGTTTTCTGGTGGGTTAAGAAAAACAAGTAGATGAGCTCCTAGTGGGCAAGATGGGCAAGTAACTGTGAAAAAGCAAAGACCTGTAAATCTAGATCTAACAACTATATCAATGCCGGCAACGGCTAAAGCATCAATTTTTCACCGCGTCACCGGTGTTGCGTTATTTTTTGCTTTAACGTTTGTCATTTGGGCTTGGTCTGAGTCTCTTTCTTCTGCTGAAGGTTTTGAATTCGTCAAGGGTCTGTTTAGCGGATTCATTGCCAAATTTATAGCTTGGGGCACCATTTCCGTATTGGCATACCACCTTATCGGCGGTATTCGTCATATCATTATGGATATGGGACATTGGGAAGAACTTGAATCAGGTAACCTCAGCGCTAAAATTGCTATGGCACTTGGCGTTGTGGCTTCTGTTCTAGCAGGGGTGTGGATATGGTTTTAAATCAAGCAACTCTAAAGCGTGATGGTGTACAAGATTATGTCTCATTACGTACCACGGCACTAGTAATTACCGCGTATGCGATTTTTATTATCGGCTACTTCTTATGTACACCAGAAGTTACTTTTGAAGCATGGCAAGGCCTGTTTTCAAACCTCGCAATGAAAGGGTTTACGTTAATTACCCTCGTTTGCATTATGGTTCATACCCGTATTGGCCTTTGGCAAGTACTGACTGATTACGTGAAAAATGCAACATTACGCGCTGTTTTAGGGTTTGTATTAAACCTTATGGCCGTTGCATACGTAGCTATTGGTCTAATCGTTTTATGGGGTGTTTAAGTGAAATATTCTGTTCGTGAATTTGATGCCGTTGTGATTGGCGCAGGTGGTGCGGGTATGCGCGCAGCACTTGCAATCACTGAATCAGGTAAAACCTGTGCGCTTATCTCTAAAGTATTCCCAACCCGTTCTCACACTGTGTCTGCACAAGGTGGTATTACGGTTGCTTTGGGTAACTCACATGAAGATAACTGGGAATGGCACATGTACGATACTGTTAAAGGTTCCGATTTCATCGGTGACCAAGACGCTATCGAATATATGTGTAAAACAGGCCCAGAAGCAATTACTGAATTAGAAAACATGGGTCTACCATTTTCTCGTTTTGAAAATGGCCGTGTTTACCAACGTCCTTTCGGTGGTCAATCGAAGAATTTTGGTGGTGAGCAAGCTGCACGTACTGCGGCTGCGGCTGACCGTACTGGTCATGCGTTATTACACCTTCTTTACCAGCAAAACGTTAAAAACAAAACCAATGTATTCTCTGAATGGTATGCATTAGATTTAGTTAAAAACGATGATGGTAATGTTGTTGGTTGTACTGCAATCGATATCGAAACTGGCGAAGTTGTTTACTTTAAATCTAAAGCTGTTGTATTAGCAACGGGTGGCGCAGGTCGTATCTTCGCATCAACGACTAATGCACACATCAATACTGGTGACGGTGTTGGTATGGCAACTCGTGCCGGCATTTCTATGCAAGACATGGAAATGTGGCAATTTCACCCAACCGGTATTGCTGGTGCGGGGACGCTAGTAACAGAAGGTTGTCGTGGTGAAGGTGGTTATCTTTTAAATAAAGATGGCGAGCGTTTCATGGAACGTTATGCACCGAATGCAAAAGATTTAGCGTCACGCGATGTTGTTGCTCGTTCAATGATGACAGAAATCCGTGAAGGTCGTGGTTGTGATGGTCCTTGGGGTCCACACATTAAGCTTAAGCTTGATCACTTAGGTGAAGAAACGCTTAACCTACGTCTTCCTGGTGTATGTGATCTTGCTAAAACATTTGCTCACGTTGACCCTGCTAAAGAGCCAATTCCAGTAATTCCTACTTGTCATTATATGATGGGTGGTGTGCCAACCAATGTAAATGGTCAAGCACTACAAATCGATGCCCAAGGCAATGAGAAAGTAGTTCAAGGCTTATTTGCAGTTGGTGAGATTGCCTGTGTATCTGTACACGGTGCAAACCGCTTAGGTGGTAACTCATTGCTTGATTTAGTGGTATTTGGTCGTGCGGCGGGTAACTTCTTAGGTACTTACTTAAATGATGTTGAAGTATCTAAAGATGCCTCTGAGTCAGATTTAGAAGCGTCACTTGCTCGCTTTAATCGTTGGGAAAACTCAACAATTGGTCAAGGCGAAGATCCAGTCCAAATCAAGAAAGATCTACAGCAATGTATGCAACTTAACTTCTCGGTATTCCGTGAAGGTGAGTCTATGGCAGCAGGTCTTAAAGAACTTAAAGAAATTCGTGAACGTCTGCAGCATGCACGTCTTGATGATAAATCATCAGATTTCAATACTGCGCGTATCGAATGTCTAGAGTTAGATAACTTGATGGAAACAGCGTACTCAACTGCAGTCGCTGCAAACTTCCGTACAGAAAGCCGTGGTGCACACTCTCGCTTTGACTTCCCAGATCGTGATGACGAAAACTGGCTATGTCACTCTGTTTTCAATCCGGTAACGGATGAAATGAGCAAACGTGATGTTAACTATGCGCCTAAACTGCGCGAAGCATTTCCACCTAAAGCACGTACCTACTAGGAGCGAGACGATGGCACAAGTACAATTTTCTGTTTATCGTTATAATCCAGATGTTGATAACGCCCCACGTATGCAAGAATATACTTTGCAAACGGAAGAAGGCCACGACATGATGGTTTTGGATGCACTTTTATTATTAAAAGAGCAAGATCCAACATTATCATTCCGTCGCTCATGCCGTGAAGGTGTATGTGGTTCTGACGGTGTTAACATGAATGGTAAAAATGGTTTAGCATGTATTACTCCTTTATCTACGCTACAAAAAAATGGCAAAGGTAAAATTGTAATACGTCCATTACCAGGTTTACCTGTGGTACGTGACCTTGTTATTGACATGAGTCAGTTCTACACTCAATACGAAAAAGTTAAACCATACTTAATTAATGACACGCCAGCGGCGGGTGAACGTCTTCAATCAATCGAAGAACGTGATAAGTTAGATGGCTTGTATGAGTGTATTCTATGTGCATGTTGTTCAACATCGTGTCCTTCGTTTTGGTGGAATCCAGACAAGTTCATAGGTCCAGCTGGTCTTCTTCATGCTTACCGTTTCTTGGCTGATAGCCGCGATACGGCAACTGAAGAGCGTTTAGCTGATTTAGACGATGCATTCAGCGTGTTCCGTTGTCACAGTATCATGAACTGTGTTAGCGTTTGTCCTAAGGGTCTTAATCCAACTAAGGCAATCGGACAAATCAAATCAATGTTAATAAGCCGTTCGGTTTAATAATCTTGATAAATGTAAGATGGCTAATGTGAATTGGCCATCTTGTTATTACAATTAATTTCTGCGCTAAAGAAAAGGGCTTATAAATGCACGAAGGTGTGATGAAGGCATGGCTAGAATCTTCACATTTAAACGGCGGCAACGTTGCTTATATAGAAGAGCTTTATGAAGCGTATTTAGACAATGCGACTTCTGTGCCAGAAGAATGGCGAGAAGTGTTCGAACAATTACCAAAAGTTGATGGTGTGGATGTTGAAGTTAAGCATTCAGAAGTTCGTGCACAGTTTGCGGCGCTTGCGAAAAACAAGCATAGAGAAGTAGTGGTAGCAGAAGGTGGAAGCAGTGACCCTAAACAAGTCAAAGTTCTCCAGCTTATAAATGCTTTCCGTTTCCGTGGTCATCAAAATGCCAACCTAGATCCATTGGGCATTTGGCAACGTGAACGTGTTCGAGACTTAGAGCTTGAATATCATGAATTATCTAAAGCTGATTTTGACCGTGAATTTAACGTGGGATCGTTTGCCGTAGGCCGCGATACCATGCCTTTAGGTGAGTTATATCAAGCTCTAATGACCACATACTGTGGTTCTGTTGGCGCTGAGTATATGCACATCACATCAACTGAAGAAAAGCGTTGGTTACAGCAACGTTTAGAGTCAGTGCAATCACGTCCAACATTCAGTAAAGATGAAAAGTTGCGTATCCTTAAAGGATTAACCGCAGCGGATGGTCTTGAAAAATATTTAGGGGCTAAGTTCCCCGGTGCTAAACGTTTCTCACTTGAAGGTGGTGATGCATTAGTACCAATGCTTAAAGAGCTTATTCACCGTGCTGGCGAAAGTGGCCAACAAGAAGCGGTTATTGGTATGGCTCACCGTGGTCGCTTAAATGTTCTTGTCAATGTGCTTGGTAAAAACCCATCAGAACTATTTGATGAGTTTGCTGGCAAGCATAAAGAAACATTAAGCTCAGGTGATGTTAAATACCACATGGGTTACTCTTCGGATTTTGCTACTAAAGGTGGCAAAGTTCATATGGCTCTTGCCTTTAACCCATCGCATCTTGAAATCGTAAACCCAGTAGTTATGGGCTCGGTTCGTGCACGTTTAGACCGTTTGGGTGACAGTTCAGGTATTAAAGCACTACCTATCACCATTCATGGTGACTCGGCAGTGGCAGGCCAAGGTGTTGTTCAAGAAACCTTTAACTTATCGCAAACAAATGCGTTTAGTTGTGGTGGTAGTATTCGCATTGTAGTGAACAACCAAGTTGGTTTTACTACAAGCAAACAATACGATGTACGTTCAACAGATTACTGTACAGACATCGCAAAAATGGTGCAATCGCCTATTTTCCACGTTAATTCAGATGACCCTGAAGCGGTTGCATTTGTTACGCAAATCGCACTTGATTTCAGAAATCAATTTAAACGTGATGTGGTTATTGATTTAGTTTGTTATCGTCGTCACGGCCATAATGAAGCGGATGAGCCGAATGCGACTCAACCGATCATGTACCAAAAAATCAAAAAACACCCAGTGCCACGTTTGATCTACGCAGATCAGTTAATGGCTGAAGGCTCGTTTACTGAAGATGAAATTAAAGCACTGGCTGATGACTACCGTAATGGTTTAGACGAAGGCAATTGTGTTGTTGAAGAAATTCAACCAGAAACATCACACTCATCTGATTGGGCTAAGTATGTTGGCCATGAATGGAGTGTTGATTACGATGCCAGCGTTCCAGTTGAAAAATTAAAAGAACTAGGTAACAAAATAGCAAGTTACCCTGAGCAATATAAAGCTCAGTCTCGCGTTAAAAAGATTTACGATGATCGCAAATTAATGGCTAACGGTGAGAAACCACTTGATTGGGGTATGGCAGAAACACTTGCTTATGCAACGATCGCAACTGAAGGTACTGATATTCGTTTAACAGGCCAAGATTCAGGTCGTGGTACTTTCTTCCACCGCCATGCAGTTGTACATAGTCAAACTGATGGGGCTACTTACACGCCTTTACAGCACTTAAGTGAAGATCAAGGTACTTTCCAAGTATTTGACTCAGTGCTTTCAGAAGAAGCGGTTGTGGCGTTTGAATATGGTTATGCGACAGCAGAGCCAACATCACTAGTACTGTGGGAAGCACAGTTTGGTGATTTTGCTAACGGCGCACAAGTTGTATTTGACCAATTCTTAAGTTCAGGTGAGCAAAAATGGGGCCGCTTATGTGGACTGACCATTTTATTGCCACATGGTTATGAAGGGCAAGGTCCTGAACACAGTTCAGCACGTTTAGAGCGTTTCTTACAGCTATGTGCTGATCACAACATGCAAGTATGTGTGCCTTCAACACCGGCACAAGTATATGCAATGTTACGTCGTCAATCAGTAAGACCACTGCGTCGCCCACTGATTGTTATGACACCTAAATCATTGTTACGTCATCCACTTGCAACGTCGTCGCTTGAAGAGCTTGCAGAAGGTGTATTCCATAATATGATCGATGAAATCGATGATATTGATGCTAAGAAAGTAGAACGCGTAGTATTTTGTAGTGGTAAGGTTTACTACGAGCTATTACAAGAGCGTCGTAAGCTTGAGCAAGAGAATGTTGCTATTGTGCGTGTTGAACAGTTATACCCATTCCCACATGATGAAATGGAAGCCATTATGGCGCGTTATCAACATGTGAAAGACTTTGTTTGGTGTCAAGAAGAGCCGCAAAACCAAGGTGCTTGGTATTGTTCACAACACCACTTTGTAGATGCAATCCCACAAGGTGCGAAGCTTAAATATGCAGGTCGTAAAGCCTCTGCTTCTCCAGCGTGTGGTTATATGTCAGTGCATACTAAAGAACAACAAGCGCTTGTCGCAGACGCGCTTACTATTGAAAATAAAGGATAAGCAATGAGCACAGAAATTAAAGTTCCTGTTCTTCCTGAGTCGGTTGCTGATGCTTCCGTTGCTACATGGCATGTAAGTGTTGGCGACAAAGTAAGCCGTGATCAGAACTTAGTAGATATCGAAACAGACAAAGTTGTTTTAGAAGTTGTTGCACCACATGACGGTGTGATCACTGAAATTTCACAAGAAGAAGGTGCAACCGTACTTGGCGACCAAGTGATCGGTATCATTGGTGAGGCTGATGCAGCTACGCCAACTGAAGACGCAAAGAGCGAAGCTGCACCAGCTTCAGACAAACAAGAAAACGCGCCAGCGGCGCAATCAGCACCAGCATCAGAAGGTAAAGAAGTGGACATTAAAGTACCTGTACTTCCAGAATCAGTCGCAGACGCGACAGTAGCTACTTGGCATGTGCAACCAGGTGACGCAGTAACACGCGATCAAAACCTAGTTGATATCGAAACTGATAAAGTTGTTCTTGAAGTTGTTGCTCAAGAAGATGGCGTAATGGGTGAAATTATTCACGCAGAAGGCGATACAGTACTGGGTGACCAAGTTATCGGTAAAGTTAAAGCCGGTGGCGCACCAGCTGCAGCCCCTGCAGCAAAAGAACAAGCTCCAGCTGCTGATTCTAGCGATAGTTCAGACGTGTTAACACCGTCAGTGCGTCGTTTAATCGCAGAAAAAGGCCTAGATGCTTCTAAAATTAAAGGCTCTGGTAAAAATGGTCGTGTGACAAAAGAAGATGTTGATCAATTCTTGAAGTCACCAGCTCCTGCGGCTAAAGCTGAAGCAGCGCCAGCGGCACCAATGGGTGACCGTACACAAAAACGCGTTCCTATGACACGTTTACGTAAAACCATTGCTAATCGTCTTCTTGAAGCGAAAAACTCTACTGCAATGTTAACGACATTTAACGAAGTTAACATGAAACCAATCATGGATCTTCGTAAGCAGTATCAAGAAGTGTTCGAGAAACGTCACGGTATCCGTTTAGGTTTCATGTCTTTTTACGTAAAAGCAGTTACTGAAGCACTAAAACGTTTCCCTGACGTAAATGCATCAATTGATGGCGATGATATCGTATACCACAACTATTTTGATATCAGCATTGCAGTTTCTACGCCACGTGGCCTAGTGACTCCAGTACTAAAAGATTGCGATAAGCTATCTGTTGCTGAAATCGAAAAAGGTATTCGTGAATTAGCACTTAAAGGTCGTGATGGTAAGTTAACACTTGACGACATGACTGGTGGTAACTTCACTATCACTAACGGTGGTGTGTTCGGTTCGTTACTATCAACACCTATTATCAACTTACCGCAGTCTTCAATTTTGGGTATGCATAAAATCCAAGATCGTCCAATGGCTGTGAATGGTAAAGTTGAAATTCTTCCTATGATGTATTTGGCATTATCTTATGATCATCGCCAAATAGATGGTAAAGAATCTGTTGGCTTCTTAGTAACAATTAAAGAGTTACTTGAAGATCCAACTCGTTTATTACTGGATGTTTAATTCAGTAGTATAAAATATAAGCTGTGAGTCATATTCACAGCTTTTTTTTTGCGCCTTTGGTCGTACTGGGGTTTTCATGTTAAGCCTTGGGATCTATACTAGGTGCGCAATTTGGGATAGCTGTCTATTTATAAAAATAGTCAGCTCTTTTAGTATAAAAAATTGGATAAAGCATCATGAATTTGCATGAGTATCAGGCAAAACAACTTTTTGCCGAATATGGTTTACCAGTTTCTCAAGGTTTCGCTTGCGATACACCTGAAGAAGCTGCAGCAGCTGCTGAGAAAATCGGCGGTGATATGTGGGTTGTTAAAACTCAGGTTCACGCAGGTGGACGTGGTAAAGCTGGCGGTGTAAAGCTAGTTAAAACTATCGACGAAGTTAAAGCGTTTGCAGCTAACTGGTTAGGTAAAAACCTAGTTACTTACCAAACAGACGAGAATGGTCAGCCAGTTGCTAAAATTTTAGTAGAAAGCTGTACTGATATCGCCAACGAATTGTACTTAGGTGCAGTTGTTGATCGTGCATCTCGCAAAGTTGTTTTCATGGCGTCTACTGAAGGCGGTGTTGAAATTGAAACTGTTGCTGAAGAAACACCAGAGCTTATCCACAAAGCAGAGATCGACCCATTAGTAGGTCCTCAAGCTTACCAAGCACGTGAACTAGGTTTTAAATTGGGTCTTAACCCAGTACAAATGAAACAGTTCGTACAGATCTTCATGGGTCTTGGTAAAATGTTTACTGATTTCGATTTCGCTCTACTTGAAATCAACCCGCTTGTTATCACTGATGAAGGTAACCTTCACTGTCTTGACGGCAAAATCGGTATCGATGGTAATGCCCTTTACCGTCAACCTAAAATGCGTGATTTCCACGATCCATCACAAGAAGATGCACGTGAAGCACATGCAGCAAGTTTTGAACTTAACTACGTTGCATTAGACGGTAACGTTGGTTGTATGGTTAACGGTGCAGGCCTAGCAATGGGTACTATGGACATCGTAAACCTACACGGTGGTAAGCCTGCAAACTTCCTAGATGTTGGCGGCGGCGCGACTAAAGAACGTGTATCTGAAGCATTCAAAATCATTCTTTCAGATGACAACGTTAAAGCTGTTTTAGTTAACATCTTTGGTGGTATCGTTCGTTGTGACATGATCGCTGAAGGCATCATTGGCGCAGTTAAAGAAGTTGGCGTAAACGTACCTGTAGTTGTACGTTTAGAAGGTACTAACGCTGAGCTAGGTCGTGAAGTTCTTAAGAATTCTGGTCTAGATATCATTGCTGCTGAATCACTAACAGACGCGGCTGAAAAAGTTGTTGCTGCTGCGGAGGGCAAATAATGTCTGTATTAATCAATAAAGATACAAAAGTTATCTGTCAAGGTTTCACCGGTGGCCAAGGTACTTTCCACTCAGAGCAAGCGCTTGAGTACGGTACACAAATGGTTGGTGGTGTAAGCCCAGGTAAAGGCGGTCAAACGCACCTTGGTCTTCCAGTATTTAACACTGTACGTGATGCTGTAGAAGCAACAGGTGCAACTGCATCAGTTATCTATGTACCAGCACCTTTTTGTAAAGATGCTATCTTAGAAGCAATCGATGCGGGCATCGAGCTAATCGTTTGTATCACTGAAGGTATCCCTACACTTGATATGGTTGACGTTAAAGTTAAACTAGATCAAACAGGTACTCGTATGATCGGTCCTAACTGTCCAGGTGTTATCACTCCTGGTGAGACTAAGATTGGTATCATGCCTGGTCACATCCACAAACCTGGTAAAGTAGGTATTGTTTCTCGCTCTGGTACTTTAACGTACGAAGCTGTTAAACAAACTACAGATGCAGGTTTCGGTCAGTCTACCTGTGTTGGTATTGGTGGCGACCCAATTCCTGGTACTAACTTTATCGACGTTTTAGAAATGTTCGAAAAAGATCCACAAACTGAAGCGATCGTAATGATCGGTGAAATCGGTGGTACTGCAGAAGAAGAAGCTGCAGAGTACATCAAAGCTAACGTTACTAAGCCTGTTGTTTCTTACATTGCTGGTGTTACTGCACCAGAAGGTAAGCGTATGGGTCATGCTGGCGCAATCATCGCTGGCGGTAAAGGTACTGCTGATGAGAAATTTGCTGCATTAGAAGCTGCGGGCGTAAAAACTGTACGTTCACTTGCTGATATCGGTAAAGCACTTAAAGAAAAAACTGGCTGGTAATAACCTGCTATGTTTTGAAAAAAGGCTCACTTATTGAGCCTTTTTTTTGCCATTATTTATAAAGTATTATGTCTAGATAATGATAAATTTCCGAATCTCTAGCTGTTTATTTAATAATAAAAATCAATAGCTTGTTTCAATAAACTCTACTGGTAATAATCAAAACTGCCGTTATAATGTGCGATTGCTTTTTATCATTGGAAGATCTAGCAGTAATGCGAATAATTTATTTTACAGTCTACCTTGTATGCTTTTGTTGCTCTTTCAATTTATTTTCATCTACTTCATTTCGTACCGCATTTTTAGTAACCGAACAACGCGCATTAGCTGAACCAAATCAGTTGATCGAAGAATTAGTTATTACACAAGCAGCTCAGCGTATTTCTACCACTGAACACGCTTATAATAATACTTTGTTAGCGCGGCTGTATTTATTTAAAGGTGATATCGCACGTTCACAAAGTTACTTTGAACTTGCCCAACAACAACTGCCTAAAGACGATGATTGGATCCAAGGTTATTGGTTAATGTATCGGAGTGTTTTTTCTTTAGAAGAAGGGCTGTTACCTGAAAGTATTAAACAAATCCGCTTAGCACAAAATGCCTTTATTCAAGCAAACGATTTAGAGATGTTGGTACAAGCTGAGTCAATTTAAGGGGCTCTGTTGCTCTGGCAAGAGGAATACCCTAAAGCAATAGAAATTATCGAAAATGCCTACATTGAAGCCAAAACTGCGAATATGTCATCAACTACCATGCTTTATGTTTATGATAGTTTAGCTGCATATTATTCGACCATGTCACTATTTGAGAAAGGTAAGCAATATGCAGTTTTAGCACGCGATCTCGCCAGTAAAAACGGCAATTTTGTCAATGGTTTGCCTGTTATCTATATCTTATGCATGACATATGAGCGCGCCGAAAAACTTGATTCAGCGGCGGCTTGTTATGAAGAAATGATAATGTTATCAGCAATGGTAAAAGCACCGCGCTATCTTTTTTTAGCGCCAGCTGGTAAAGCAAATGTCACTCTGAAGCAAAAAAAATATTCGCAAGCGTTGCAACTACTATACTTGGCTAAAAGTTATGTTAATAAAGTGATTGTAAATCCAGCGCATATAATTGCGTTAAATAATGGATTTGCTAAAACTTTCTTAGCATTACAGCAACCAGAGCAAGCACTTGAATATATTCAAGCATCAGAGTTATTGTTGACTGATTACGATAGGCCGCTTAATAACCGTTACAGCCGGAATACACTCAGCTTAAAGGCGCAAAGCCTAGAACAATTAGGTCGTTTTGCAGAGGCTACTAATGCACTGAAGTTATTGATTAAGCTTACAGAGCAAGCAAAAGAAACAACGCAGCAGAAACTCGAGCAAGAAGCACGCTCACGATTTGAATCTACTCAACAAGATATCAAATTGCAGTTTGCTGAAGAGAAATTAAAATACCAACAAATTACTTTAGATAAGTTAGCTAAAGAAGGACAGTTACAAGCAGCCTATTCTGTTATTGGTATATTAGCGATATTAAGCATTACAATTTTCGCATTAAATCAACGCAAAGCATATTTACGAAGCCAACGCAGAGCAAATACAGATCCACTCACTGGAGCTCATAACCGTCGCTATATTCTCGATTTTATTGCAGCGCAACTTATCGGGAAGCAACAAAACTTTTCAGTTTCAATTTTAGATATTGATCATTTTAAACAAGTAAATGATCAATATGGTCATGATATCGGTGATCAAGCCCTAATTGCTTTTAGCGCGTTACTTACAGAGCAGTTAGCTGATACTGAGTATCAATTTGCTCGCTTTGGTGGTGAAGAGTTTATTGTGGTAATGCCAAACTTAACACTTGCACAAGGGCATGATTTTATCGGTAACTTATGCATTTGTTTAAAATCGTTAAGCTTGACCGGTAAAAAAATCACTTTAACAAGCAGTGCTGGTGTAGCACAAATGCAGCCAGGACTCGCCCTTAATACGTTATTAAAAGTTGCTGACACAAACCTTTACCATGCTAAAAATACTGGCAGGGATAAGGTCTGTAGTTAACCTGAACTTAGCTTAAGGGGTTCATTATCGACAAGCTCGCTATTATAGATAATGATTGATATGTTGAAAAAATCGCACAGTGATATCTTGGCGCTCTATATTAATAGATAATGGTTCGATGAGTGTACGGATCACACTTTCAACTTGATTCATAAACCGACCGTGGCCAATTCCTTGTTCGTCTTTTTCACTGGCAACAATAACAAAATGCAGTGAATCTACTAGTTTTTCATCATGCCAATAATGACTATATTGCGTTTTTTGATCGTCGGTTGAAAAACTTAGCTTTTGCAATTCATGATTGCCATCGTTGTTATCAGTCTTACTGTTTCTAATTATTGGCATCGTACCATTTGCTATCATCGCCGCTAAATGTAAATTTTTGGCGGCGCATTGCTTAATAAATGCGTCATAAAAGTGCTGGTAAAACTCTGTGAATGTTGGCTTATTAAGTAAATGATGAAACTGAGTTTTAATAGTACGTGTTATTGGGATCGCAAATGTCGTATAGGTCATCTCATTATGTTCTGCAGGGAGTGTACAATGGCGGCTTTGGTAGCGAGGGTAGAGTCCTCTGAGTTTATAACCGTAGCTTTCTTTACATCCTTTCGCTTTGGCGAACAAGTCATAGGTTAAATGTTGATGATCACGCACTTTTATTGCTGCTTCATCGATCAATAATGTGCTTTGTAGGTATTCGAGTACTTTTTTAACCCGAGTATGGAATATGGCAGCATTCGCACGCAAGTCTTCACCAGTAGCAAGGAAGAGTAAGCGAATTTTTTTACTGGGTTTGCTGCTGTCGTAAATGCATTTATGCGCTTCATGGTAACGCGGGTTATAAAAGAATAAAATTTGTTTTTCTGTTTGTAAACAATACGACTCTTCATGAAACCTAACAACGGGGAGCTTATCGTTTGCTATCAAATGTACATTGTGTAGCTCGTATTCATCACATGAAGAGAATAGCTGTCGTGCTAAACGTTCATAACATTGCTGTATATTACTAAAACGTGCGTATAAATCGGCACTGGGTACGAACTCCGCTAAGATATATTGGTTTGCGCGTGCAGTAGTTGGGATATAAACGCGATGCTGTGAAAGTGAAGCCATTATTTTCTCCTTAAAAGAATTACTTTAATGACGTCACTGTAGCTTGGTTGAATGACTGTTTTATTGCGCTAGAACAATTTATCGTCATTAAGAGATTAAATAACAACCCAGGCGTGGTTCTTTAGCTAGTATTTTCCGCTAAGCACACAATATGTAATAAACCCGCATCTATTACTGTATGTTAAAGTTTGTTTTTATAATATACCCAAACCACCTCAATATGCAGAATTCAGCGTTTCACAGGGGCTTAATATCAAGGCGTTACTTTGCAACAATGGCAGTCCCTTTTAAGAAGTAACAACGATGAGAGTAAGTGCTTGCGAAACGCCCAACGGGTTGGTTTAAAAGCGATTTATACTGCGTTATTGATTTTACCAATAGAACCACTATTATTTGCAATCAATGCCTTGCCTAAATCGCTTTTAATTCCAACTGAAACTCGCATCTTGGGGTGGTTTGGGTATAATGCAGTAGTTTTGTCACCATGCACTATTGTGAGGATTGTATTCCTATGGCGGAAATTGAGAATCGCCCAAGTAACTTTATAAGAACCCGTATTGATGAAGATTTAGCATCAGGTAAACATGCGTCTACATATACTCGTTTTCCACCAGAGCCAAATGGTTTTTTACATATTGGTCATGCTAAATCAATTTGTTTAAATTTTGGTATTGCGCAAGACTACAGTGGTCAATGTAATTTACGTTTTGATGATACTAACCCTGAAAAAGAAGATATTAACTACGTTAATTCAATCAAAGAAGATGTTCAGTGGTTAGGTTTTAACTGGGATGGTGAAATAAAGTATTCGTCAAATTATTTTGATACTTTGTATGACTATGCTGTAGAGCTTATTAATAAAGGCTTAGCCTATGTGTGCTTTTTAACAGCTGATCAAGCGCGTGAATATCGCGGCACGTTAAAAGAGCCTGGTAAAAATAGTCCAACCCGTGATACTAGTCCTTCAGAAAACTTAGCACTATTTGAAAAAATGCGTGCTGGTGAATTTAAAGAAGGCGAGTGTGTATTACGCGCAAAAATCGATATGGCCAGCTCATTTATGGTGCTGCGTGATCCTATTATTTATCGTGTGCGTTTTGCTCATCATCATCAAACCGGTGATAAATGGTGTATTTACCCAATGTATGACTTTACGCACTGTATCTCAGATGCGCTAGAGGGCATTACCCATTCATTGTGTACACTTGAATTTCAAGATAACCGCCGTCTATATGATTGGGTGTTAGATAACATAAGTATTGAATGTCATCCACAACAAATTGAGTTTTCAAGGTTAAACCTTGAATACACTATAATGTCAAAGCGTAAGCTAAATGACTTAGTGGTCAATGAGTATGTTGAAGGGTGGGATGATCCGCGTATGCCTACTATTGCAGGTCTTCGCCGTCGTGGTTATACACCAGCATCAATTCGTGAATTTTGCTTACGTATTGGCGTAACCAAACAAGAAAACATGGTTGAAATGGGCATGCTTGAAGCCTGTATCCGTGAAGACTTAAACGAACATGCTCCACGTGCCATGGCCGTTCTCGATCCGGTTAAAATCATCATTGAAAACTATGCTGTTGATACCGTTGAAACCTTATCAATTGCAAATCATCCAAATGATGAAAGTATGGGTCGTCGTGATGTTCCGTTCACCCGTGAAATTTATATTGAACGTGAAGACTTCAAAGAAGAAGCAAATAACAAATTCAAGCGCTTAGTACTTGATAAAGAAGTTCGATTACGTGGTGCTTATGTTATTAAAGCAGAGCGTGTTGAAAAAGACGAAAATGGCGAAATAACCACGATTTTTTGTAGCTATGATCCACAAACGCTGGGCAAAAATCCAACTGATGGACGTAAAGTGAAGGGCGTTATCCACTGGGTGTCAGCCAGTGAGTCAATCACCGCAGAAGTTCGTTTATATGATCGGTTATTCAGCGTACCAAATCCTGCAGCAGCTGAAGACTTTGCAACAACTTTAAATCCTGATTCATTAGTGGTTTTAGTAAACGCAAAACTTGAGCCATCACTTGCTAATGCAGAGCCTGCACAAGGTTTTCAATTTGAACGTACAGGGTACTTCAGCCGTGATACTAAGTCAGAGAACATTGTATTTAACCAAACAGTTGGTTTACGTGATTCTTGGACTAAAACACAGCAGTAGTTTTTTATCCCTTCGCTCAAAGGCGAGGGGATAAAAGTAACAGACATAAAAAAACCTGCAATTTGCAGGTTTTTTTTATTCAGCTAATAAATTATTGGCTATCAGCAAATGCTTTACATGCTGCAGTGTCAGTACACTCACCATACAAATAAAGAGAGTGGTTGGTTAATTTAATACCATTTTCTTCTGAAATTTCAAGTTGACGACGTTCAATCATTTCATCTTCAAATTCAACAACTTTACCACATTTTAAACATACTAGGTGATCATGGTGTGTGCTACCAGAGAGTTCAAATACAGACTTACCGCCTTCAAAATGGTGACGGCTAACAATACCCGCATCATCAAATTGGTTAAGTACGCGGTACACAGTAGCAAGGCCAATTTCTTCACCTAGGTCCAAAAGAATTTTGTAAACATCTTCAGCGCTGATGTGTTGGTTATCTGGAGATTGTAAAATCTCTAAAATTTTAATACGCGGCAAAGTTACTTTTAAGCCGGCTTTTTTTAATTCCAAGTTATGATCAGTCATTAAATCTGTCTCAATTATATTTGGTTATACTAGACACCTTACAAAGATGTACACGACACATTAGCAACGATAAGAATAACGTGCCTAGTCATTAAGTGCAAAGATCAATTGCTAGAAATACTTATAAAATGTGTAATAGGAAAACGAACGTCACTATTTTATACGATTACTAGCAATAAAGTGCATTTAATCAGCAAGTTCACTTAAACACATTTCTTCATAAACTTGTGCTGACCATGCTTTTACACGTTGTTCAGTAAGCTCTGGTTGACGGTCTTCATCAATGCCTAAACCAACAAAATGGTTGTCATCAGCCATGCCTTTCGAGGCTTCAAAATCATACCCTTGTGTTGGCCAATGACCCACAACAATAGCGCCACGCTCAGTAACGATGTCATTGATCATACCCATCGCATCAAGGAAGTATTCAGCGTAGTCTTCTTGATCGCCACAGCCAAAAATAGCCACAAGCTTGCCTTCAAAATCAACTTCTTCTAATTCAGGGAAAAAGTCATCCCAATCACATTGTGCTTCACCATAATACCAAGTAGGAATGCCAAATAAGATTAAATCAAATTCTGCGATCTGTTCTTTTGAACTTTTAGCAATATCATGCACAGCCACTAACTTTTTACCCAATTCTTTTTGGATCATTTTAGCTACGTGTTCTGTGTTACCTGTGTCACTTCCGAAAAAAATACCTACACTTGCCATGGATTTAAAACCTTTTATCTATCAATAGCCAATCTTTCTTGTAAAATAGTTTCAATCAGCGCACTGCGGCTAATATTTTGTGCATCGGCCATATCGCTTAACGCTTGATATAACTGCGATGAAACTTTAAATTCGACACGCTTTAAACCACGTGCTTTATCTCTTTTTATTTGATTACGTTTATTTACCTTTAACTGAACCTCCCTTGGTAGGGGATTCGTTTTTGGTCTGCCGGGGCGTTTTTCGTATTCAAATAAATCGAGCGTTGTTCTATCTGTTTCAGACTTAGCCATGGTTAACCCACACCCGCACCTTGCCAAAAAACTTGAATAAGTCCTTTAGCGATAAAACCAGAACACCCTAAAAATAGCACAAGCCATACTACATAACGGCCAAATTTAGGCACATTACCTTTTTTTAGTACGTCTTGGATAGCCATACCGATAAAAAAGAACACACCGGCTAAGCCAAAGTACAACCCAAGGGTATCAAATTCGTTAATTAACTGACTGACCATCAACGTATAACCTTTAAATTAAACGGCGCGTACTATAGCATATAAAATTGTAATAATTTAGTGCGCTAAGTCAAAAATACGTGATTAAATTTTGCTTTATTAAGCCATTAAAAAATCATTGATAGACTTATTAACCGCCATTGGTTTTTGGGCATGCAACCAATGACCTGCGCCATGAATAATTTTTGCTTTTGCGTTGCTAAATTGAGCCATAATAGCTTCACGATATTCAGGCAATATATAATCAGAATCGTTCCCTTTGATAAATAAAGTATCGCATAAACAAGAATCATTTGCTTTAATATTTGCTAAAATATTGCGATATTTTTCACTTAGGGTAGTCAAATTAAAGCGCCACTGCAGTTCACCAAGTTCGTTTTTCGCATAGCTTTTTAGCAAAAACTGGCGAACACCTAATTCAGGTATTAGCTGCGTCATTAATTTATCCGCTTCTTTGCGGTCATTAATAGCATGGCTTTTTACCAGCTTTAATGCCGCAATGATATCATCATGACGACTTTGATATGCAACAGGAGCGATATCTAATACTACGAGCTTATTTACTGAGCTTGGATTAATATGTGCTATTTGCATAGCAACTTTCCCGCCCATAGAATGACCGACTAAATGGGCTTTATCAATACTTAAATGGTCCATTAAGGCGAGTACGTCGTCAGCCATTGCCGGGTAATCCATAATATCACTGTGTGGTGAACGGCCATGGTTACGTAAATCAAGATTCGTTACTGTAAAATTTTCTGCCAATGCATTGGCTATAACATTTAAATTTTCCAGTGAACCAAACAATCCATGGATCAAAATTACATGCGGCCCTTGGCCAGTTTGTTTGTAATTTAACAGCATCACAGTTTCCAAAAACAATCTCATAAAAGTGTGCCTAGTTTGCCTAGTGAAATAACAAATTGCAAAACATAGAGAATTAAATCAGGTTTGGGTATAATCAGCATGGATGAAAAAAATGTGACCCGTAACGACAGGAATAACATGAAAAAAATTGACATAGACGACGAGTTATATCAATACATTGCAAGTAACACTCAAAGTATAGGCGAAAGCGCCTCAACTATTTTACGTCGTTTATTAAATATTCACGGCGAAAATGATTTAGCCGCGCAAGAAAAACCAGAACAGCCCGTCACGCATGAGGTTGCAAAGACGACTCAAACAACTGAACACACCTCATCGACCGAGAATAAAAAGTCAGCCGCTGTCACACCATTGACACAAGCGCATGCCAGTGTTTTTAATATACTCAATAAAGAAGAGTTGGCGATGCAAAAAGGCGTAGTAGGGCGCTTTTTGTTTATTTTATCTGCTTTACATAGAACTCATAAAACTGATTTTTCAGCGGTATTGGATGTGCAAGGGCGTGATCGCGTTTACTTCGCAACCAGCAAAGAAGCGTTAGTAAACAGTGGCAGCAGTATGAATCCAAAAAACATTACCGACAGTGAATACTGGGTAATGACCAACTCAAATACTACCCGTAAGAAAATGATGCTACACGAAGTGGCACTTGGCTTAGGCTATAGTGCTGAACAAGCTGAAAAAATTCGAGACTACTTATAAAGGAAATGTAATGGCGATTCATTCCGGTGCAGGGAAACCTGCAACACAATCAGATTTAGTAAATGTACCAAAATTAGTGTCTGCTTATTATTTAAATGAACCCGATCTAGAGCAAAACCCTGAACATTGTGTTGCTTTTGGTACTTCAGGGCACCGAGGTTGTTCATATGATGTGAAATTCAATGAATCTCACATTCTCGCCATTACTCAAGCAATTTGTGATTACCGAAAACAAAATAATATTTTTGGACCGCTATTCTTAGGTAAGGATACGCACGCGTTAAGTGAGGCGGCTTACAATTCAGCGATTGAAGTGCTTGTTGCTAACGAAGTACAAGTGATCACGCAAGAAAACGACGATTTTACACCTACACCGGTGATTAGCCACGCGGTCGTGTGTCATAACAAATTACATCCTCATGAATTAGCTGACGGTATTGTTGTTACACCTTCACATAATCCTCCAGAAGACGGCGGTTTTAAATATAACCCACCTAATGGCGGGCCGGCAGATACTGACGTTACTAAGTGGATAGAAGACAGAGCAAATCAACTACTACTAGAAGATTTAGTTGAGGTTGAGCTATTCCCATTTGCAAAAGCTGCCCGTTCAGGTTTTATTAAATACCAAGATTTAATGACTCCTTATATTGAAGATTTGATTAATGTTGTTGATGTAAAAGCGATTGCAAAGGCAAATATTAAAGTGGGTATTGATCCGCTCGGTGGTTCAGGGATCAACTTTTGGCCTATTATCGCCGAAAAATTTGCTTTAGATTTAACAATCGTCAATGAAAGTGTCGATCCGCGCTTTGCATTTATGCCACTTGATAAAGATGGCAAAATTCGTATGGATTGCTCATCACCTTATGCGATGGCAAACTTAATCGCCCTTAAAGATGATTTTGATATAAGCATTGGCAATGATCCAGACTATGATCGCCATGGTATTGTAACTCCTGACGGCTTAATGAATCCTAATCACTTTTTAGCGGTTGCCATTGATTACTTATTAAATCATCGTGATTGGTCCAAAGACGTTGAAATTGGCAAGACACTTGTTTCAAGTGCGATGATTGACCGAGTAGTTGCCCGTAATAATCGTCAAGTACGAGAAGTACCTGTTGGTTTTAAATGGTTTGTCGAAGGGCTAAGTACTGGAACACTCGCGTTTGGCGGTGAAGAAAGTGCCGGGGCATCATTCCTTCGTTTTGACGGTACAGTATGGAATACCGACAAAGACGGTTTCATCATGGGTTTATTAGCCGCGGAAATTTTAGCTGTAACAGGAAAAACTCCATCAGCACTTTATAAAGAGCTTGAGCTCGAATTTGGTGCGCCTATATACAAACGTATAGATGCACCTGCAAGTTCTGCCCAAAAAGAGCGACTTAAAGGGCTAAGTGCGAAAGATGTTACGGCAGATACACTTGCGGGCGAGCCTATTTTACAAAAGCTAACTCATGCGCCTGGTAATAATGCCGCTATTGGTGGTTTAAAAGTAGTTACTGAAAACGGCTGGTTTGCAGCGCGTCCATCAGGGACTGAAGACATTTATAAAATTTACCTTGAATCATTCAAAGGTGAAGAACATTTAGCGCTATTAGAAAAAGAAGCCAAGAAGTTGGTTGATTCAGTGATTAGTTAATAACGCTTAGACTATTTTATAACGGCTGATTTATTCAGCCGTTTTTGTTTCTCATTTGCATAATAATATGAAGGCATTTGGATTATGACAGCCAACTCAGAGTATTTAAACGAATTACAACAGCAAGGCGATTTTTTAACTCTCAGCCGTAATAATGAATGGCACTTAGCACCGAGTGCTTTTACTTTAAGTAATGGTACCACTGTAACTATTCATGACACCGGCGTTATAGAGTTTCAACCAAAATGCGCTACTACAATCGATGTGGTACTTTCAAGTGCGATCCATGGTAATGAAACAGCACCTATTGAAATTTGCGATGAATTAATTAAGCGTATTATCTTAGGCGATTTACAACTAGCACAGCGTGTACTGTTTATTTTTGGTAACCCGCAATCAATTAATATTGACAAGCGTTTTGTAGAAGAAAATCTAAACCGTTTATTTAATGGTCATCACACTGTCGAAGGTGTAAAGATGAATAATGAGCGCACACGAGCGGCCAAGCTTGAACAATATGTTAGTGACTTTTATCAACGCGGTGGGCAGCAGCGAGAGCGCTGTCATTACGATTTGCATACTGCTATTCGTGGTTCAAAAAATGATAAATTTGCTGTATATCCCTTTTTACATGGTAAACCGTGGAAAAAATCGCAACTACAGTTTTTATTAAGCTGTGGAGTAAATACGGTGCTAATGATGAAATCACCAGCCACCACTTTTAGTTACTATTCTTCTTTTGTTCATGGTGCAGATTCATTTACCGTTGAACTTGGTCAAGTAAAACCGTTTGGTGAAAATGATATGAGTCGTTTTGCGAAAACCAAAGCGACCCTAATCGCATTAATTAGCCAAAAAGAAGTGATATATAAAGAATTTGATGCAAGTGACTTTGAGTTATTTGCTGTGCACCGATCAATCAATCGCACTGAACACGATTTTTCGTTTCCTTTTTCGGATGATGCCGAGAATTTTACCGGGTTTAGCAAAGGTGATTTACTCGCAACGGATGGTCAGACCTGTTATTACGCAGATGTTGAAGGCGAAGCAATTATATTTCCTAATGCCGATGTTGCCCTTGGACAACGTGCATTATTAACGGTAATACCATTACAACTGACTGATAATATTATTTAATTTGTTGCTTTGCAGGTCAGCTCAAATCGTTAACTATATGATTGTATATACTTTATGCTCTTGTATAGTTAACTTTCCAATGCCACTGTCGCCAATTAACTTTGTTTCGTCTATGATTAGTTGAATAACACTTTACGTTAACGTAAAGTGTTAGCAGCTTTAATTTAAATACAGTACAGTTTCTGCAAAGTTTATCCTGCAGAGCACAGCCAATAATAACAACTGACTTGTACTGTTTACGACAACAAAAGAAGGTAGGTTATGAGCAATCCAAATAACGTATCGCTGAATATTAGTCATGATCTCTCATTTATTGACGGTCATGCCTTGAATATTCCGACCTTGAGTATTTTAAACGAGGATGGCGATATCCACGACGGTGCAACAGCCCCCGATATTGATGAAAGTACTGCGCTGCGGTTATATGAAACAATGCGTTTTATTCGTGCACTTGATGAGCGTATGCAAGCTGCTCAACGCCAAGGCCGGGTAAGCTTTTACATGCAATGTTTAGGCGAAGAGGCGGCAGTGACAGCGTCTGCTGCGGCACTTGATCAAGACGATATGATCATGGCGCAATACCGTGAGCAGGCTGCACTTCATTATCGTGGCTTCACACTTGATCAGTTTATGAATCAAATGTTTTCAAATGAGTTGGATTTAGGTAAAGGTCGCCAAATGCCAATTCACTACGGTTCAAGTGCACTTAATTACATGACTATCTCATCGCCGCTAGGCACTCAAATACCGCAAGCAACAGGTTACGCGTACGGCCAGAAAATTAAACACATAGATGCAAAATCAGGTGAACTAAGCTCAACGATAGATAACATAACTATCTGCTACTTTGGCGAAGGAGCTGCTTCAGAAGGAGACTTCCATGCTGGTTTAAATATGGCCGCAGTGCATAAGTCACCGGTTATATTTTTTGCTCGCAATAACGGCTATGCGATTTCAACTCCTGCGGATGAGCAATTTAAGGGCGACGGCATCGCTTCTCGTGGCGTAGGTTACGGTATTAAAACGATTCGTGTTGATGGTGCTGATGCACTTGCTGTTTATGCCGCAACTAAAAAAGCCCGTGAACTTGCCACTAAAACAGGTGAGCCGATTTTAATTGAATCGATTGCATATCGCCTTGGCGCGCATTCTACATCAGATGATCCTAGTGGCTATCGTTCAAAAGACGAAGAAGCAAATTATCAATCTTGTCCAATCGAACGTTTTCGCAAATGGTTAATTAAGCAAAACTGGCTTAATGAAGAAGAAGACAATAAAGCCAAAGAGCAAATTCGTGAAGATATCCTAGCCGCATTAAAACGCGCTGAAGTGATTGCAAAACCGGCCTTAGAAGAGTTGGTGTCGGATGTATATGATACACCGATCCCTTCTTTGCAACGTCAATACGAGCAATTGAAAACGCATATCAAGCAACACCCCGATGCTTACCCAGTGACTGCAGGGAGAATTAAGTAATGGCTAAAATGAATATGTTACATGCGATTAATTCAGCCCTTGATATAACCATGGCTGAACATCCGCAAGCGTGTATCTTTGGTGAAGATGTTGGCTATTTTGGCGGCGTATTTCGCGCAACGTCTGGACTACAAGAGAAATATGGTCAGCACCGTGTATTTAATACACCATTAACCGAACAAGGGATCATGGGTTTTGCTAATGGCTTAGCAGCGTTTGGCGCACCAGCACTTGCTGAAATTCAATTTGCCGATTATATATTTCCAGCCTTTGACCAAATAGTAAATGAGTCTGCTAAATTTCGTTATCGTAGCGGTAACGAGTTTAATGTTGGCAACCTGACTATCCGTACTCCTTACGGTGGTGGTATTGCCGGTGGTTTATATCATTCGCAATCACCTGAAGCTTATTTTGCACATACCCCGGGACTTAAGATTGTTGTCCCTCGAAACCCTTACCAAGCAAAGGGCTTATTACGTGCTGCAATTAAAGATGATAATCCAGTTATTTTCTTTGAGCCTAAACGTTTATATCGTGCATCAACGGGTGAAGTTCCTGAACAAGATTACAGCATTGAACTTGGTAAAGCTGAAATAGTTAGTGAAGGTACGGATGTAACACTACTTGCTTGGGGCGCACAGATGGAAATCATCGAAGATGCTGCAAAACGTGCAAGTGAGCAGGGTATTAGTTGTGAAGTGATTGATCTACGCAGTATTTTACCATGGGATATGGAAACGATTGTTAACTCAGTGACAAAAACAGGGCGACTTATTGTTAGCCATGAAGCACCAATCACTAATGGTTTTGGTGCAGAAATTGCGGCGACAATCCAACAAGAATGTTTTTTGCATTTAGAATCACCTATCTTACGTGTTTGCGGCTTAGATACTCCGTATCCATTAGCGCTTGAAAAAGAATATGTACCTGATGCGTTGAAAGTGCTCGCAGCAATCAAGCAATCGGTCGAATTTTAGGAGTCATCATGGCAAAAGATTTTATTTTACCGGATATCGGTGAAGGTATCGTTGAATGTGAAGTTGTTGAATGGTTAGTAGCCGAAGGCGACACCGTAGCTGAAGATCAACCGATTTGTGATGTAATGACAGACAAAGCACTGGTGCAAATTCCTGCGGTTCATGATGGTGTGATCAGTAAGCTCTATTATGCTAAAGGGGATATTGCTTTAGTGCATGCCCCGCTGTTTGCAATGGATGTAGCTGGTGAGACTACAGCCGATCATACTCAACCAGAAACAACCAGCGCGATAGAACACACGCAAACAAATACTCACTCTGAAGTCGTTGAGGATTTTATCCTTCCCGATATTGGTGAAGGAATTGTTGAGTGTGAAATTGTTGAGTGGTTAGTCAGCGAAGGCGATTTGATAGAAGAAGACCAAGCCGTTTGTGATGTAATGACAGATAAAGCACTCGTACAAATTCCAGCTAAATATACCGGCACAGTGGTAAAACTTTATTATGCTAAAGGGGATGTTGCACAAGTACACAGTCCACTTTTTCAAATGTCGATTGCAGGTACTCAAGCAAACGTTGTCGATATCAATGATGCATTAGTGAAAGCACAAACCAAAGCGGTAGAGCAAAAACCAGCAGTAGTTGAAAAGTCAGTGACAGCCCCTGTAATTAATAAAAAGGCGGTCGCATCACCGGCAGTAAGACGCAAAGCACGTGAACTTGATGTTGATCTAACCACAGTCCCAGGCAGTGGTAAGAATGGCCGTATTTACAAAGAGGACATTGAACAGTTTGTGAAAGGGGAAGTGCCAAATAGTATTGATACATCACCACTGCAAACGAAGCCTGACGTTACGAAAACCACAGCTAGCGACACTGGCGGCATGCGCATTGAGCCAATTAAAGGCATCAAAGCAGCAATGGCTAAACAAATGGTTGCTTCGGTAACGACTATCCCACATTTTACATTTTGTGATGAGATTGATTTAACAACTTTGATTGCTTTGCGCAGTGATTTAAAAGAGCAATATAAGCAACAAGGCGTTAAATTGACAATGATGCCATTTTTCATCAAGGCCTTATCGCTGGCTATGAAAGAATTTCCGGTATTAAACTCGAAAATAAATGATGAATGCACTGAGCTTAGCTACTTTGATGATCACAATATCGGTATGGCAGTTGACTCTAAAATTGGTTTGTTAGTGCCAAATATCAAACAATGTCAAACAAAGAGTATTGTTGATGTAGCCAATGAAGTAACGCGATTGACGGATGCTGCCCGTGAAGGACGTGTTAGCCCTGACGATCTCAAAGGCGGAACAATTAGCATTTCTAATATTGGCGCGATTGGCGGAACAGTTGCGACGCCAATTATCAACAAGCCTGAAGTGGCGATTGTGGCATTGGGTAAATTACAACATCTACCGCGTTTTGATGCCAAAGGGCAAGTGGTGTCTGCTGCAATTATGCAAGTTAGTTGGTCAGGCGATCACCGAGTGATTGATGGCGCTACGATAGCGCGATTCAATAACTTGTGGAAATCGTATTTAGAAAACCCAGCCAAAATGATGATGGCAATGAGTTAATACTTTTTAATTACTTTTAAAATATTACCTATTTTAAAACCAGCTTAATGCTGGTTTTTCTTTTACAAATAGTTGTTTTTAATTAATATACGAGGGTTACTGAAAAGTAATAAAGGCCCTATTAGGGAATATAAAAAATAACACTAAGGAAATACAATGGAACATTATATGAATGCGTTGCGCAGCTACGCGGATTTTTCAGGTCGTAGCCGTCGTAAAGCTTACTGGATGTTCGTATTATTTAATACGATTTTCTCAATTGTATGTAATGCAGTTGATAGCTTATTAGGTACAATGTTTATTGGCACTATCTATAGCCTCGCGCTATTGATCCCAGGTCTAAGTGCTGGTGCTCGTCGTCTTCATGATACGAATCGTTCAGGTTGGTGGCAGTTACTTTGGTTAGTACCAGTAATCGGCTGGATTGTTTTAATTGTTTTCTATGCACAAAATTCGCAAGAAGGGGAGAACGATCATGGCCCAAATCCAAAAGAAGTTGCTCTAGAATCCGCTACTGTTTAATTAAATAATGAATAATACCAATTGACTTAAATATTTAACCATTCTAGCGAGCTAAATAAAGCGCTAACTGCGTTATAATTTTTCAAGTAGAACAACTACATGTCAAAATTTATGCCTTGTTATCACTGTATTTATCTGTCGCTATAAATGGTCAGTAACTTAACACGATTGGTATAATGAAAAGCTCAGCAGTCGCTGAGCTTTTTTATATCAGTGACTTACACCTCAAATAAATATAAGCCATAGCCAACGAGTAAAGCGGGAATTGCCGAATATATTGTTGCCACAAATGCGGCACGTGGTGCCATTGCGATTGCAGGGAAAAGGGCATCGCCGTCATTTGATATTGCATTCGCAGCTAAGGCACTAAAGGGAATGATGCCTTGAATATACAATGTAGTTACCACTATTTGTGGTCCACAGCCAGGTAAAAAACCAATCAAAACGGCAATTAAAGGCGCTAAGTATGCATAGTGAGTAAACCAGGCTTTTAAATCCACACCGGCAAATGTTACTAATAACTCAAATAGCATAAACGAGGCAACTACCCATGCGGTGACAAAGTGGGTGTCTTGCAAAACTTTATATAGCTTTGAAGGGGGCGTTATAGTTTCTTCTTCTGAAGTTACTTGTTGATAGCTTTGACCCTTCGACGACAGCGCCCAAGTGGTAACAGCCAATAGCGCCATAATAGCGCCAAATAAGGTTATTGATTCAGCAAGTAGAGCGTCAAAGACTGAAAAGTTAGTATTGAAAGCAATCATTATTGCCACAATAAGACTGGGCATCATAATAATTTGCCAAATTGATTTACTGACTATAATTGCCTTACTAGGCTGATTTAAGCACTCATCAGCATAATCATTTTTTGCTGGGCGAAGATAATCTTGCTTATGAAATGCATTGACTAAGGAGCCGCTGATAATACCAACGCTCAGGCCAATAATCATAATAAGTAAGCCTTCAAGCGGCTTCGTTGCTAATAGTAAAAATGCAGCGTCGCCCATGGTCGCTGTTAATACAGCAACGATAGAGCCAAAGCTCGCTTGTCCTTTGGTAAATTGTGTCACTACTATGATGGCGCCTCCGCAGCCAGGTAAAGCACCGAGTAATGAAGCAAAACTAATTTCTAACAAGGGTGATTTTTGACTTAAATAGCCAAGCTCTAAGTGAGGCAACCGATCGATGGCGTAGTAATAGATAAATAAAGTGGCGGCAACAAATATACTAACTTGAAAAAACGCATCACTCATTGCCGTCAATGTCATTGCTCGCAAAGGAGCATAAGCTAAACAACACAACAACAATAGCGGTAATATCAGCCGTTTATTACTGGTAATAAAATGTGTGGACGCTGGAAAACTAATTTTGGGCAGTGAAAGTGAAAACATAAGTGCAACCTAAAAACTATCTAAGTTGCACTTTAGATTTAAATTAAATGAAAATCAATATCATTTGCATTATTTTCTTTGGAATTCTGAGTTCGCATTCCATTTTGGCCATTGTGGTTGCTCAGAAATGTCAAAACCTACTTGATAAAACAGTTGTAAGTCTTGTACAGCTCCCGATAGATCCCATTCGTCACGGTATCTGTCACATGGTTGATGGTAACAACCACGTAGCACTAAGCTCATTCGTTTACGATAATTAGCCGTATCTTCGTCAAGTGCTTCACTGCCACCACCCGCATACATCGCTGGAATACCCATGTTGGCGAAAGCAAAATGATCAGAGCGATAGTACCCGCCTGAAGATGGTTTAGGATCGCCCGAGACAGTGCGTCCTTGTGCATTAGCTGCCTGTGCTAATAGCGAGTCCATTTCTGATTTACCAATACCAACCACGCTGATATCTTTTACTTTGCCTAACAAGTTCAAGCTATCCATATTAATATTAGCGACTGTCTTATTTGCTGCTATCACTGGGTGTGCAGCATAATACTTAGATCCTAATAAACCTTGCTCTTCAGCTGTCACTGCCAAAAAAGTCATTGAGCGGCTAGGGTGCTTTGGTAAGCTTGCAAACGCTTCAGCTACTTCAATTAAGCCTGCAGTGCCTGTCGCGTTATCATGTGCTCCATTGTAGATTTGGTCGCCTTTACGGTTTTTATCAGTACCTAAGTGATCCCAGTGTGCTGAGTATATAATATGCTCATCTGGTTTTTCACTACCGGGTAAAGTCGCAATGAAGTTATATGAAATTGATTTTTTGATGGTGTTTTTAACCGCAACAGACGCTGTTAAATCGCCCATATCAACATGATAAGCGCCTTTTGCTGCATTGGCTTTCGCACTGGCAAAATCTAAACCTGCTTTAGTGAAAAGCTCGTTAGCAACCTCTGTGGTTACCCAACCTTCAACAGCGACTCTGTCCATATTATTGTTTTCTTTTTGAAAACCAAACTGCTCGCCGCTCCATGAGTTTTCAACCACAGACCAAGGGTAAGAGGCCGGTGCAGTTTCATGAACGATGATAGCCCCAGCAGCACCTTGACGGCTGGCTTCTTCGTATTTGTAAGTCCAACGGCCATAGTAAGTCATGGCATCACCGGTAAACAAAGCAGGATCTTTAGTGGCAAAACCAGGGTCGTTGACTAAGATCACCACAGTTTTACCCTTAACATCTAAACCTGCGTAATCATTCCAATTATATTCTGGGGCATTAACACCATAACCAACAAATACCAGTTCAGAGTCTTTAATACTTTGGCGTTCGCTAATGCGACTGCTGCCCATTACCATGTCTTTTTTATACTGGTAATCTTTGCCGCCGATAGTTAACACCATGTTTGGATCTGCTTCAAGAGACACCAACGGAACTTCTTGTAAGAAGCTGTCGCCATTACCTGGTTGATAACCTAGTTTTTTAAATTCTTCAGTAAGGTAAGCTAGTGTGAGTTCTTCACCTTTTGAAGATGGAGCGCGGCCTCCAAATTCATCGGAGGCAAGCACTTTGACATGCTCTGCGAGTTGTTGAGCATTGATTGAATTATACCCTTTGCTAACATCATCAGAGGTGAGACTTGTTGTTGCACATCCTGCAAGTACCGCAGTTGCAAGGAGTGTCAGAGAAAAATAACGTTTCATAGTCGCTCTTTTTTTGTTTTAAGTGAGCTCAGTATAAGAACTTCTATTAAAGAGAACCAGTTTTTGCGGTAAACTCCAACCATAATAATTGTAAAGCTAAAGATACTCATGAAGCGTTTTACCCCTTACGAACAATGGCATAGCCCCAGTTTAGAAAATGGTGCATTTAGCCATTTAAATACACTGTTTTCTTTAAATGGTTTATCCGACTGGCCGCAATGTGCGTGGTTTTCATCATTTTTAGATGCTAAAAATGCAAATCAGCAAACAATTCGCTTTGTTGATGACGCCTGCTTTAGTGAGGAAGAGCGCTATTATGAGCAAATCATTTTTGATACCGGTAAAGTACCAACGCGACAACAAAATTGGCATGACTTATTTGGTGGACTTATCTGGTGTTTATTTCCTAAAACTAAAGCATTAATCAATCAACGCCATGTTGAAGAGATCACACTTCACGGCACTAAAGTACGCTCAAAACACCGCAATGCCTTAACCTTGTTTGATGAATGTGGGGTTGTACTTGCTGTAAGTGATGATGTTTGGCCTGCGTTACTTAAAAATCATCAATGGCAGCAGGCATTTATTGAGCAAAGAGCGTTGTGGGGGAAAACCATTGCGCCATTTATGTTCGGCCACGCTAATTATGAAATGCTAACAAAGCCGTATATTGGTCTGACAGGTAAAGCATTATTTGTAAAAGTACCGAGTGACATATTTTGTAAAGATTTAGCCCAGCAGTATCAGTATATTGATCAAACCCTTTATGAGATGATTAGCGTCGATAACTGTTTAAGGGACAATAGCCAGCTCTCACCATTACCACTGCTAGGCGTACCAGGCTGGTATGATAATAATAACCCCGAGTTTTATAGTAATACAGATTACTTTAGACCAAAACGAAGGACACGAACATGATAGAAGTTACGGGGCTTAAAAAGAAATTTAAGCTAACTAAAGACCATAAAAAAAACAAAGTCGATAAAATAGATCCCCGTGAAGATAAGGATTATTTTCATTCGGTGCGAGATGTCAGCTTTCATTGTAATAAAGGCGAAGTGCTGGGCTTACTCGGCCCTAATGGTGCAGGAAAAACCACCACGCTAAGAATGATCTCGACAGCGTTAAAACCCGATGAAGGGCAAATAATTATTGCTGGTGAAGACATCATAAAAAAACCACTATTTGGTCGTAAGTCTATTGGTTTTCTATCTGGCAGTACCGGTTTATATGGCCGTTTAACGGTAAAAGAAAATATCGAATATTTTGCAAAACTGCACGGTATGGGTAAAGACGCGATTAGGTCACGGTGTGAAGAGTTATTTGATTTACTCGACATGCATAGCTTTATTGATAAACGTGCTGATAATTTATCAACGGGTATGAAGCAAAAAGCCAATATAGCCCGCGCAGTTGTGCACCATCCGGCAGTCGTGGTACTTGATGAGCCAACCACGGGATTAGACATTATGACCACTCAAACGGTGATCGAGTTTATCAAACGGCTTAAAGCACAAGGGACTCCTGTTATATTTTCAACCCATCATTTAGATGAAGTAGCGCTACTGTGTGACCGCGTTGCGGTGATCAACGAAGGTATCAGTTGTTTTGACGGCAGTCTTGACGAATTTAAAAAAGTGGGTAAAAGCGACGAACTAAATCAAGCGTTTATGAATATTTTGACGGAGAAAAATAATGTTTGAAGTATTTAAAAAGGAATTAAAGGAGCTATTACGAGATAAAAAAACACTCATTTTTATTGTCGCATTACCAGTTGCTATCTTTCCATTATTATTTGCGGTGATGGCATTTATTAGTTCTCAAGCAACACTTGAAGCCGAACAAAAAGTTCATACCTATGCCATTATCAATGGCGAATATGCGCAATCATTCACAGATAAAGTTTTTTATCATAAAAGTTTTCAATTATACAAAGGTGAACACACCTTTAATACAGTTGCAGAGCTTACAGAGGCCGTTAAAGCCGGCACCATTGATATGGGTATTTTCTTACCCGCAGATGCCAAACAAAACCTTGATGACGCAAAACAAAGCCAGTGGCAAGTGGTTTATAACGATGCCAAAGCGATTAACTTTTTATTCGACAGAGTAACAGAGCTTGCTGAAGAATTTGGTAATAAGCTAAGAGCTGAAAAACTATTGAGCTATGGTGTTTCAGTTGAGCAACAAAGTGCGATTATTGATCCAATCAAAGTTGTAAAAGTTGATACTGCTGATAAACGAGAAAATTTAGGTGAGAAAATAGGCGGCTTTATCCCTTACTTACTGATCCCATTAGTATTGATGGGAGCAACATACCCAGCAATTGATTTAGGTGCAGGTGAGAAAGAACGCGGCACATTAGAAACGTTACTACTGACACCAATCACCCGCACGCAACTTGTATTAGGTAAATTTATTACTTTACTTGCAGCGTCAATCGCCACCACAACGATAACCGTGTTGAGTATGGGCGTTTGGATCAGTATCGCGATTTCTTTCATTGATTTGGATGTGATAAAAACAGCATTTAGTTCATTACGCGTATTAGATTTGGCACTCATTTTTATTATTTTATTACCCGTCGCCGCGATTTTTTCTTCTCTTGCATTAGCAATATCGATTTATGCGCGTAGCTTTAAAGAAGCACAAAATTACATGACACCACTGAGTATGGGGGTGATATTTCCTATCATTGTTGCTTTACTACCGAATGTTGAGCTAACAGCTAAAACCGCATTTATACCGGTTACTAATGTGGCTTTAGCGATTAAAGAAATTATCAAAGGTACGATTGATTACACGTTACTTGGACTAATCTTTTTAGCGACCGTCGTTGTTGCTGGTGCACTATTAGCATTTTGTGTTAAATGGTTTAATAAAGAAGAAGTCTTATTTAGGTAACAAATTATAAAGAAGTAGGCTGGGCGTGGTTGTTACAATACTCTCAGTTAAATAATAAAAATGACGGGCTAGCTCGTCATTTTTTATTACTATAGTTTCCTTAGAAAAACTAAGAATCGATAAAAAGCGCAGAGATAACTTTTTAATTGCTCTATAATATAGTTTGTTTTGAAAGAAAACTGGCAATTTTGATGCGCAACTCACTGACATTTTTTAATTTATTTCGCAGTAATAAACTTTCTTTATTAGCATTGCTGTTTTTTTTCATCCTCGCAATACCTGCTTTATATATATTTGAGCTGAAAGTACGCAAAGATGTTTACCAGGTTGCCCAAACCACACTACAGCAAGAGCTTGATACAAAAGCACTGATGTTAAAAGGACATTTAAAAGACAGTGTTTCGTCAATCAACTTTTTAAATGCCACACCGCCTATCAGTGGCATCAGCCGAGCCGCTGCAAATGACCTTATTGATCCACTATTAAATACTCCCATCGCAATATGGCAAACGCGTTTAGCTGAAATATTTAGTGGCTTTATGCGCACTGACCCGCAGCTATTACAAGCCAGATATATTACCCTTGCTGATAATGGTCAAGAAATTGTCCGTGTTGATAGGATCAATGATGCTTTGGTTCGCCTAGAGGGAGACTTATTACAACAAAAAGGGCAGCGGGATTACATGCTTAATGCCAGCAAGTTAGATAGTGAATCTGTCTATATATCACCGATTAACTATAACCGAGAGCATGGCCAAATTCAGATCCCCTACGTGAGTACCTACCGAGTTGCTAAGCCGGTATTTAATAAACAAGGAACAGTGTTTGCTGTATTAGTAACCAATTATTTTGCTGATGAGTTATTTAATAATGTTACTTTTAGTTCACCTGCTGGGGTTGATGTTTATCTGTTAAATGATCAGCAGCAGTTTTTATTTCACCCAGATCCTAAACTACGATTTGGTTTTGAGTTTGGTCAAGACATTACTTGGTCAAGTGTATTTAGTCAAAGCCAAGATATGAGCAGCCAAGCGACTTTACCTTTTCATGATTTACCAAGTCATTATTATTTAAAACAACGTATTAGTTTAGAAAATAACATTAGCATGTTGCCCCTTGAACTTGCGGTATCAATTAATACCGATATTTTGGCAAAAGACGTTGCTAAGCGTCGAGATCATTTTGTGCTGGTAATTATTTCACTTTTCACTGCTTTGTGGTTATTAGTGTGGTTATACCAAAGGTATATAAACCGCAAATTAGAGCTTCACTCCTTGAAGGAGCGTAATAACAAGATTATTGAAAATTCTCTCGATGCAATTTTAACCGTACAAGAGGATGGCCTTATCAGTAATGCTAATAAAACAGCGTTACAGTGCTTTGATATCATTATTGATCACACCCGGTTTACGCAACTATTTACGCTTACTGAAAGTGACAAGTCATGTATTGATGAAACAATAGCACATGGATCAAAGCCACAATTTGAAGGCGTGTTTATCGATCCTCAGGATCAACAACACTTTTACTCAATTACACTTACTAGCGTGTTTGATATTTTTACCCAGCGCTACCAAGTTGCAGCGATTTTACGAAACATTAATTCACTTAAACAGACTCAAGTTGAGCTTGAAAAACTCAATAGTACGTTAGAGCAAAAAGTACGACAACGCACAACTGAACTTGAAAGTGCGATTGAACAAGCCTTGGCAGCCAGTAAAACAAAAAGTGATTTTATTGCTAATATTTCCCATGAAATACGTACGCCTATGAATGGTGTATTAGGGATGCTGGAAATGCTCAAAGAAGACACGCTAACGCAGCAGCAACAGCAATATTTAGAGCTGGCCAATAGCAGCGCTAACTCATTAATGACATTGATTAATGACATCTTGGATTTTTCAAAAATCGAAGCTGGTAAACTTGATATTGATAATCACAGTTTTGATGTGATTACTGTATGCAGTGATATGATCACCTCAATGGCACTGCAAGCACAGCGTAAAGGCTTAGAAGTGTTTTTGTATACTGATAAAGTTATTGACCGTATGTTAGTCGGAGATAGCCACCGATTAAAACAAATATTAATAAACTTACTTAATAATGCATTCAAATTTACTCATCAAGGTGAAGTCAGTTTGACTGTTGGGTGTCAGTATCTTACTGAAGAAAAGTTATTAATGAGCTTTGTTATTGAAGACTCAGGCATCGGCATTGCTGAAAAAAATATCGATAAGCTGTTTGAGGCCTTTACCCAAGAGGACACCAGTACCACTCGCCACTTTGGAGGTACAGGGCTTGGTTTATCAATTTGTCGTAAGCTGGCACAATTGATGGGCGGTGATATTAGTGTAACCAGTGAAAAGGGCAAGGGAAGCTGTTTTACAGCGCAAGTGCAATTACATATTGCAGCCGAGAAAAAGCTTAATACTGCCGTTGAGTTGGCAAAAGATATTCAGGTTGGCGTGCTAATAGATAGCGACAGTGTATATAACAATGTCACTAATTTATTGATTAAAAATTGCCAAGTAGCAGCCAATAATATTCAACGATTTGACTACCAAGCACAATATCAAGAGTTAAAAGTTGATTTACTGGTTGTTGATAATGATCACCCATACTTACAAACACTGATTAATTTATGTAATAAGCAGAATAAAAAATATGTATTAATCTTGCGTGATTTATTGCTTAGTAAAAAAGCCAAAGAGCAGGTACCTGAAAATTGCCATGTACTTAATAAGCCGCTTACTCAAGATCAATTTAGCTATAAGTTAGCAAGTTTGTTTGGTGTTAATAATAGTTTTTTGGTTGCTAGCCAAGGTAGTGAGCAAACAGAATATGTTGAATACGATTTCTCAAATTTTAAAGTGTTATTGGTTGATGATAATATGATCAACCTTGAAGTTGCCAAAGCAATATTAAAAAATACCGGTGTCACTATTGTATGTGCCAGCGATGGCCTCGATGCGCTAGAAATATTAAATACAGAGCAAACACTTTTATTTGATCTGATTTTAATGGATTGCCAAATGCCAAACCTCAATGGCTATGACACGACCTCTGCAATTCGCTGCAACAAAGCTGGTGCTGACTATGCGAAAGTGCCTATTATCGCTATGACTGCCAGCGCTATGGCAGGTGACAGAGAACGCTGTATTACAGCTGGTATGAATGATTATATTACCAAACCCATAAAGCCAAAAGTTTTGAAAGACAAATTAGCGATGTGGTTAAAATAAACCACACAGTCTAAATTTTAAGCTACTGATTTTTCAGGTTTAGCCTTTGGTCCACCAAGATTTTGATTAAGTTTGGTAATATCAGCAGAATTAATCACTGTTTGAGTGTCAGACCAGTGTAGCAATTCGATACGACCATTTTCTTGCTCTACTACTGCGGTACAACTTTCTATCCAATCGCCATCATTACAGTAAACAATGCCATCAACGACTTTGAGTTGTGGGTGATGAATATGACCGCAAATAATACCGTCTACGCCTTGCTTTTTAGCCTCATGAATAGCAGCATTTTCAAATGCCTCTATTGCTTCACGCGCTTTATGAACGCGGGCTTTTATCCAAGCAGCAAGTGACCAATAGTTACCACCATATAGGCGTCGAATACGATTAGTCCAGCGATTTAAAAACAGTAAAAAGTCATAACCTGTATCACCGGCAATACTGATCAGTTTGTTATACCGAGTTGCTGAGTCAAAATCATCACCGTGAACCAGAAGAAATCGTTTGTTGGCTTTGGTTGTGTGAATAAACTGCTGGTGGACTTCAATACCAAATAGGCTGTTATTGACGTAGTGTCGGAATGTTTCATCGTGATTGCCGGGAATATAAATCACTCGAGTACCTTGAACTGCTTTGGCTTGAATACAAGCTAATACTTGATAGTGACTAGGGTGCCAATAAAAATTTCGCTTCATAGACCATAAATCGACGATGTCACCCACTAGATAAAGGGTATCGCACTCAATACTATTTAAAAAGTCGAGTAGGTAATCTGCTTGACAATCTTTATAGCCTAAATGTACATCTGAGATCCAAACAGCTGGGTAGTACTTTTTATCACTTTTTTCGATGTCGTGCATAGGAGGTTACTCACGGTGTAATAACAACAAAGTTAAGCAACTTGAATGACGTTTATAAGACTGTTTGACGAAACATCTATGACAATTAATGATCGTGCAAAAACAAAAAAACCGCATTACGCGGTTTTTTTTTTCAGAAGGTGCTGATGATTAAGCGTTCATGGCCGCTTTGATTGCTTCAACAGCGGTATCAATATCTATCATTAATTTTTCACCAGTACGGCGATTTTTCAACTCAACCTTGTTTTCATCAAGATTACGCTCACCAATTACCAACGTGAAAGGTACACCGAGTAATTCCATGTCGTTAAACATCACACCTGGGCGCTCTTTACGGTCATCAAATAACACGTCTAAGCCTGCGGCTTTTAAACCGTCGTAAAGGTTATTAGCGATATCCGGTATACGATGCGATTTATGCATATTCATTGGCACAATGGCTAAATCGAATGGGGCGATTGGCTGTGGCCAAATAATGCCGTATTGATCATTATTTTGTTCAATAGCCGCTGCGACAATACGCGATACACCAATACCATAACAACCCATAGTCATTATTTGGTTTTTACCGCTTTCGTTTAATACTCCCGCTTTCATCGCTTCTGAGTACTTAGTACCAAGCTGGAAGATATGGCCAACTTCAATACCGCGTTTAATATGTAAAGTACCATTACCACATGGACTAGGATCACCTTCGACAATATTACGTAGATCAGCAACTTCATACTCAGTTACATCGCGATCCCAGTTAATACCGCTGTAATGCTCGTCATCTTTGTTAGCACCAGCTACAAAATCAGCCATTACGTTGGCTGTACGGTCTACTAAAATTGGCATGTTTAAGCCAACAGGGCCTAATGAACCCGGTTTAGCACCAATGGCTGCAATTATGTCAGCCTCGTTTGCCATTTCCAGTGGAGAATCTACTAATGGATGTTTTTCAGCTTTAAGTTCGTTAAGCTCATGATCGCCACGTATTACTAATGCAACTAAACCACGTTGACCATCTTCATTTGGCGCGCCGTAAACAATCAGTGTTTTAACACTGCGATGAGGTTTAACACCATAGTGTTTCTTTAGCTCGTCGATAGTTTTCGCATCAGGCGTTGGGAATGCTTTTAATTCTTTTGCGGCAGCAGGGCGCGCTTCACTTGGCGCTAATGCTTCTGCTTTTTCGATGTTTGCTGCATAGTCACTTTTATCACTAAAGGCGATAGCATCTTCACCTGATTCAGCTAACACATGAAATTCATGAGATACACTACCACCGATAGAGCCGGTATCAGCAATAACAGGACGGTAATCAAGGCCTAAGCGATCGAATATATTACAGTATGCTTTGTGCATTACTTGATAAGTTGCATCTAAACATTCTTCACTTAAATGAAATGAATAGGCATCTTTCATAGTAAATTCACGCGCGCGCATAACCCCAAAACGAGGACGACGTTCGTCGCGCACTTTTGTTTGTACTTGGTACAAAGTAAGCGGTAATTGTTTATACGAACTTACTTCTTTACGAACAAAGTCAGTGATCACTTCTTCATGGGTTGGTCCTAACGCGAAAGTACGATTGTGACGGTCAGTAAAACGCATAAGTTCTGGGCCAAACTGCTCCCAACGGCCAGACTCTTCCCATAGATCCGCAGGTTGAATAACAGGCATCAACATTTCGATTGCACCTGATTTGTCCATTTCTTCACGCACAATGTTTTCGACTTTTCGTAACACGCGTAATCCAGAGGGTAACCAAGTATATAGGCCCGACGCGACGCGACGGATCATGCCCGCTCTTAACATTAATTGATGCGATACAATTTCAGCATCTGATGGCGTTTCTTTAAGTGTTGCGAGTATATATTGACTGGTACGCATGTTTATTCCGATAGTTATAAAATTATTATTTCAATTGGGCACTCAGTTTAGCAGCGGTTGCTTTTACACTAAAGCGCTAAGTGTGTTTTTCTAACTTTTTTCTATGCTAGTGACATAGTTATGCTCGTCGTTTACTTGCCAACGGATATTAAAATCATACAAGGTCATTCCATAACTTTGTTCACCCTCTTTTTGCTTTTTATAGGCAGGGCGAGGATCTTGCTTAAGTACATTACTAATAAAGTCATGCAACTGTGGGAAGTTGGTTTGCTGTTCAATAAACGCCTGCACTTGCGGGCTAAACTCAACGGTCATTTGCGTTTCTGGGCGCGTGTCAGCAAAGCCTGCAGTGGCATCAACCATGGCATCTGAATAAGGTAAATATGGTTTGATGTCTAAAATCGGGGTGCCATCAAGTAAATCTATGCCTGCCAATAATAAACACAGCTGGCCATTTTTATACTCTATGCCTTCAAGCTTGACGGCACTCATGCCTATGGCATTGGGTCTAAAGGTCGCGCGTGTGGCAAATACGCCTTTGCGCTCATTACCGCCTAAACGCGGTGGTCTAACCATGGCTGAGTAGCCTTTATCAGCAGTTTCATGAAAGCGAAACAATAACCAAATATGGCTAAATTCATCTAAACCACGAACAAATTCTTCACGGTTAAAATCAGCAGCAAATACCAACTTAGCTTTTGCTTGTGGAACTAAACGCGGTTGGCGAGGAATGGCGAACTTTTGTTTATAAGGAGATTGAATATGGCCAATAGCCGTTAGTTGAAAATCGCTCATGAAACTCAATTACTGTTAAAGATACGATATTCTAACCGCTAACAACAAAAAAGGCAGCTCGAAGCTGCCTTTTACTGCTAAATAACCTCAAAATAGGTTAAGCATTTCTTAGAACATATATTGGAATGAAACCGATGCTACATCCATTTCTGGATCAATTTCATCTTTTAGTTCATAGCGTTCATACTCAAAGCGTACCTGCATGTTGGTGGTGAATGCGTATTCGATACCTGCACCATAAAATACATCGCCTCCACTTTGATCTGCTGATATCTTACCAATAGCAGGAAGGTCGCTGGTTACCTCAGCATCCCATTCTAGCCAACCACCTTTAGCATAGACAGAGAAGCTATCCGTAATAGGGGCAGCTAACCGTGCGGCCAAAGACACACCATCAACTTCAGCATAGCTATCAATATCGCTTACTTCATCAAAGTTTTGATAGGCAAGCTCTAAACTTAAATACTTATTAAATTGCGTACCAACGTAACCCTTAAGCATTTGTGAATCATCATCAAAATCGATGTCGTCATCAGAGTCTTCAAATTTGAATGAGTATTGACCATAGCCAATACCTGTATATACGCGAGGGTAATCCATGTTTGTTGTTTCTGCGCTAGCTGCAGTATTAAAACCTAACAATGCTAATGAGATAGCAGAAAGTGAAATTGATTTAATCATTTAATAGCTCCTTTACAAAATAAAAATATAACCTTTAAATTACCGGTTAATTTTAATATTGCATGGTGCGTGCCATGATTAATTTGGCTTAAAAACAGCCAGTTATAGTCTTTTATAGCATATAAAGTATACCAATGAGCGCTATTTAAACGCTCGTTCAGTTTGGCTGGAGAAAAGATTTCTGACTAGGATGTAGCTTTTACAGATAGATAGTTTAGGTGATTAGGGTTCTGATTTATGCAATAAAGTTTCAGTTTCTATGGCAATCTCTTTCATCTTAATTGCGTAGTTTTCTAATTTTTTGTCTTCATTACTCACTGCGATGTATTCTGGCACTGCTACGGGGTAACCTGTTTCGTCCATGGCAACAAAGCTAATTACACAGTGGTTAGTCTCAACTAAATTACGTGTTTTCGGATCGCCACAACGAACTTGTATAAAGATTTGCATACTGGTTTTACCAGTGTGGGCAATTTTAGCTTCAACTTCAACAATTTGACCAACTAGAATAGGGCGACGAAATTTAACCCCAGCGACAGATACAGTGACACAGTAATGACCACTCCAACCAGCAGCGCAGGCATAACCTGCTTGGTCAATCCACTTCATGACGACACCGCCATGAACCTTCCCGCCAAAATTCACATCGGTGGGCTCTGCTAAAAAACGGAATACAACATTAGACGACGGCATAAAAATATCTCACTCATATATAATTCTTATTAGCATAGCGCAAAAAAGGGGCCGAAGCCCCTGCAATTTAGGATAGGTTTATAATTTATATGTAAAATATTATTTTAACGCTGTATCAAGCGCTTTAATTGTATTTAGATTACATATTTGGGTAGTTGGGACCACCGGCTCCCTCAGGTGTTACCCAGGTGATGTTTTGGCTCGGATCTTTAATATCGCAGGTTTTACAATGCACGCAGTTTTGTGCATTGATCACAAACTCGTCTTTGCCGGCAATTTGCTGTATCTCATACACACCCGCCGGGCAATAGCGCTGAGCAGGCTCGTCAAATTTAACTAAGTTAACATCGATAGGAATAGCGCTATTTTTTAGTTTTAAATGACACGGCTGAGATTCTTCATGATTGGTATTTGATAAAAACACCGAAGATAATTTATCAAAGCTGAGTTGACCATCAGGCTTCGGGTAATCAATGACACTGGCCTGATTTTTATCAACTAGCGTTGCGTGATCTGGGATATTATCTTTAAAAGTAAAAGGTAATGCCCCTGCAAAAATATTTTGATCAAGGGTGTTATACGCACCACCAAGAAATTTTCCTAGCTTATGCATCACAGGGCCAAAGTTACGTGATTGGTATAGCTCTTTATAAGCCCAGCTTTTTTTAAATGCTTCGCTGTAGTCAACTAAGTCAGTATGCTGTTGCTCGTTTGTAAGCGCGCTAAAGATCACCTCAGCGGCAATCATACCTGACTTCATCGCTGTGTGGTTGCCTTTGATTTTGGCAAAATTCAAGGTGCCAGCATCACAGCCGACCAACAAACCACCCGGGAAGTGCATTTTTGGTAATGAGTGCAAGCCACCTTTTGCAATCGCACGAGCGCCATAAGCAATACGTTCGCCACCGGCTAATACATCTTTAAATATTGGGTGGTGTTTCATGCGCTGAAATTCATCAAACGGGCTTAAATGCGGGTTTGAGTAATTTAAATCAACAATTAAGCCGACTACAACTTGATTATTATCACTGTGGTACATAAACGCACCACCGTTAGTATCTGCACTTAAGGGCCAACCGGTGCCATGAACTACCGTGCCTTGCTTGTGTTTAGCAGGATCGATTTGCCAAATTTCTTTAAAGCCTAAACCATAATGTTGCGGTGAGGCATCTTGATCAAGTGCAAATTGATTGATCAGCTGTTTACCTAAGTGACCACGACAACCTTCAGCAAATACAGTGTATTTAGCACGAAGTTCCATGCCAGGCATAAAGCCATCTTTTTCATTACCATTGCTATCAAGGCCCATATCGCCGGTAATAATGCCTTTTACTGTGTCATCTTCAATAATCAGTGAGTGTGCGCTAAAACCTGGGAAAATCTCAACCCCTAGGTTTTCTGCTTGCTCTGCAAGCCAGCGGCATACATTACCCATAGAGACAATATAGTTATCAGAATTATGAAATGTTTTAGGTGCGGCAAAGTGAGGGATAGCGGTGGCTTTGCTGTCATTATTAAACCAATATATTTCATCACTGGTTACTTTAGTGGTCACTGGTGCGCCAAGTTCTTGCCAATTGGGCAGTAACTCGTCCAAAGCGGTGGTTTCAAATACTGCGCCCGATAAAATATGGGCGCCCACTTCGGAGCCTTTTTCAACCACGCAGATCATGCACTCTTGTTGTTTTTCTTGTGCTTGTTGCGCTAATCGTATGGCGGTAGCTAAGCCTGCTGGGCCTGCGCCGACAATAACGACATCAAATTCCATGGTTTCGCGTTCGACCATATTAACCTCTTTTATGTGACGGACCTGTGCCTTTACGAGGGCAATTTCATACTTGCAAATGAAACGTTACAGGCGATGAATAGTTTAAGGTTATTTTAGGTTGACGTTTACGTCAACAGGAAGTAGTCTGATTTCATAAAATAAATAGGTTGACGTACACGTTAGCTTGTAGGTTTAAATAATTATGGAGTTCCTATGAAAGTTCTCGTTCCAATAAAAAGAGTTATCGACTACAACGTAAAAGCACGCGTTAAAGCAGATAATAGCGACGTTGATCTAACTAATGTGAAAATGGCACTTAACCCATTTTGCGAAATTGCCATTGAAGAAGCTATCCGCTTAAAAGAGGCGGGCACTGCCACTGAAGTGATTGCTGTAACCATTGGTGCTAAAGCATCTCAAGAACAATTACGTACAGCTCTGGCACTGGGCGCCGATAAAGCGATTCATATTGAGACTGACGAAAAATTAGAATCACTGCACGTTGCAAAGCTGCTTGCTAAAATCGTCGAGCAAGAAGCCCCTGAACTGGTAATTTTAGGTAAACAGTCGATTGATTCAGATAACAATCAAACAGGTCAAATGCTGGCGGCTCTTACTGGGCGCGGGCAAGGTACGTTTGCATCAAAGGTCGACATAGCAAATGGCACTGTTAATGTGACGCGTGAAGTTGATGGCGGTTTACAAACCGTGGCATTAAAGTTACCGGCCGTAGTCACAACAGACTTACGTTTGAATGAACCCCGTTATGCATCATTGCCAAATATTATGAAAGCCAAACGTAAACCACTTGAGGTAATTGCAGCTGATAGCTTAGGTGTAGACTTAACCCCGCGTATCGAACTTGTTGCGGTACATGAACCGGCAAAACGCAGTGGCGGTATCATTGTTGATGATGTAGCGCAGTTAGTTGATTTATTAAAAACACAAGCGAAGGTGATTTAAATGAAAACATTAGTTATAGCAGATCATGACAATGGCAGTTTAAAGCCTGAAACTTCTAAAACCATAAACGCAGCATTAAAGCTTGGTTTTGCTGTTGATGTACTAATTGCTGGTGAAAACGTAGCACCAATGAGTGAAATAGTGGCCAGTATTGCAGGTGTAAACACTGTGCTGGTGGCTGATCATAGCGAGTATGCGCATCAGTTAGCTGAAAACATCGCAGATTTAGTATTATCGCTTGCGCCAGATTATTCGCATCTTGTTGCTAGTGCCACTACAACGGGCAAAAACTTTATGCCACGTGTTGCTGCATTACTTGATGTTGCACAAATTTCAGAAATCATTGATGTGGTTGACGCTGATACATTTAAACGCCCAATCTATGCAGGTAATGCCATCGCAACTGTAAAATCACTGGATAGCAAAAAAGTGCTCACCGTTCGTGCAAGTAGCTTTGATCTGCAAGGTGAGCAAGCTCCCGCTGAGAGTCGTGTTGTTGATTCTGTGTTTAGCAGTGAATTAAGCGCATTTGTAAGTGTAGAGCAAACCGAATCTGAGCGTCCAGAGTTAACTGCTGCGCAAGTGGTTATATCAGGTGGACGCGGTATGCAAAATGGCGAGAACTTTTCATTACTTAATGGTATTGCCGATAAACTAGGCGCGGCAATTGGTGCGTCTCGTGCTGCGGTTGACGCAGGCTTTGTGCCAAACGATATGCAAGTGGGTCAAACCGGTAAGATCGTTGCGCCTAACTTATATATTGCCGTAGGTATTAGTGGCGCAATTCAGCACTTAGCGGGTATGAAAGACTCAAAAGTAATTGTGGCTATCAATAAAGATCCCGATGCGCCAATCTTCCAAGTGGCGGATTATGGTTTAGTAGCAGATTTATTTGATGTGCTACCAGAGCTTGAACAAGCACTCTAATTTATAACGATTCTGGTTGTTAAAAGCTGTTGTGATCAGTTCGCTGATCACGCGGCTTTTTTTCTTTTATTTTACCAATCAGAAAGTCTGTATTATCTAACTAAGCAATTACCATGAATAAGGAGTATCACCTGTCGTTTAGTGAGTTGGGGGCATTATTTTTTAACACAGATTGCCTTTTTACACTTTTTTTGCGCAAAATGTCAGGACACGCTAAGCTGAGGCTAAATGACTAGAAATTTAGAACTAAAAAATTAATAATCAATAAGCTAGCGTCACCCTTATCCCTTACATTTTTTAGAATACGTTGAGACCTCGCAGTGAAAACCAAAGCAATCCGCAATTTTTATATCAATGAAGAGCAGTCGGTCTATTTGCTTTCGCACCATGACGCCAAAAAACACCGCCAATGGTTGAATATCTGTATTAAGCAACTCACTAATTTAGGCTACAGCCAGGTTGAAATGATTGGCTCGGGTGCTTTTGGATTTGTATTTGCGGGTTTAGATGAGCGTAAACTTCCTTGGGTGTTTAAATTTTCACGTATCACCTTGGCGCAAAGTGTACGTGATCGACTTGAGGACGAAGCGTATATGCTCTCGCAAGTTGATAACCCATTAGTGCCTAAGTTTTATGCTTTTGAACGGATAAAAAAGCAGGGCATTTTAATGATGGCCCGCGCGCTGGGCGAAGACTTAGAAAAAGTATCACTTAAAAAAGGCCGCTTTAGCGCCGCAGCAATCACCAGTTTAGCGCTAAAACTACGTAATGTATTAATAGACCTACGCACTCAGCAAAATGGCATAACGCCACAACCGATTGTGCATGGCGATATCAAGCCCTCTAATCTAGTGTGGGATGAACATACCCAAGGCTTATCGCTGGTGGACTGGGGCAGCTCAGTGTATGCCCAAATAGACAGTAATGGCGAGCCAATCACCAGTAACTTTATGGATTTAATGTCTGGCGATTTAAGTACCACCAATGCGCGGATGGGGGATGTGTATTTTATTGGTGATGAGCAAATGTCAGGTGCTAAATCATCGCCGCGTTTTGATGAGCAAGGCGTGGCGTCGACCTTATACGCACTGGCTTCTGCACAATCATGCCGATTTGGCGCGCAAGTGATCCCAGCCAGTTCACTAGGGCTCCCTATGGAGCTTGCAAAAGTGATTGACGGTATGCTCTCTAAAAATAAAATTACAAGAGACGGGGCGGGTGATTACTTTATGCGAAATATGCCTGCTATGGCTAAAGCATATTTACCAGAGCTCAATTTAGCTGAAGATGTGCGAGCCAATATTCCATTTTGGTTTGGTAACGATGACGAACTACCTGATACTGTGGTTTATAGTTCACGTAAACAATTTTTACGCCAAGCCGACCATAACCAACAACTGCTTGATGTAAATGACGCTCAATTGGACCGATATTATAAAGAATTCCTGTTTGATACTGGCGATACTGAAAAAGCATTTTTAGCGTCTATCAGCCGATTAGCGAAATACCCAGTAGTAGGTGGCTTAAGCTTTCATTGGAAAGAAGAATCACTGTTCGTTGAATCATCACTGATCATGCATGACGAAAGTCTAGGCCATGCTTTTACCCAAGCGGTTAATAATACCGTGATGTTGGCACAAGGCATTCATCAAAAAGGCTTATTTAAGTGTTGTTTATTTGATGCCAGAAAGACCATTCAACTGGAGCGTGATGGCACAGGGGCATTTAAGTTTGAACAACTTCCAGAGCTTGACTATGAGGTAATGAATTTAAAAAGCTCAGAAGTCACCCGACCACATTCTTATTTTGAAGACGGTAAAGATCCGGACGAGCAACTGCAGCTACCTAAAAAAGTGATCAAATGCGTATTTGAGTTAAACCAAATACATCATACCGGCTGCATTATTTTTGAAGCTTTACCAGATAGAATGAAAATACATCATTACTATCGTTTGTTAGATGGCACTAAAGAAGCACAGTTTAAGCGTTTGCTTAATAAGTTGATGCAATATGCGGTGAGCATTACTGATGTGGGGGTTGCCGGGTTTATGAAACTACCTTACAAAAATACCCGTGAGTTTGCCTTGTGTGATCGCCAGCCTGATTTTTTCTATCCTAAAGATCCTAAACGTTTTGGCGCTTAATTTTGCCGTGTAAATACGTTAAACTAATGCATCAAAAAAAGGATAAATAATGGCAAAAACTAAGCCCGCAATCACTATGCAAAGCTTTGGTATTTATACAAAGTGGGACTCATCATCAAAAGCCTTGCCGCAAATTCAAGCATTTACCACAAAAGTACCCGCACAACTCGATGTGGAGTTTGGTTTTATTATTAATATTAAAAAAGCCAAAGGCGAAAAGCTTCATTATTGTATTTATCATCCTGACATACCGGATGCTGATGGTGAGGTAATGCCACCATTTGACGGCTTTGAATACGTTAAAGACAATGACTGGCACTTTTACTTAGGTGATACCTTGTGGCAACCTATCAGCAATAAAATAGGTGACTGGCGCATGACCATAGAGCTAAACGGTAAACTGATTGCCGATAAAACATTTTCAGTGTTTGAACAAGAGTCCATGTCAGAAATTGAGTTTTGGCAAAAGCGCGGGTATTAAATACTTTATGTGTATATAGGCTTATTGTATTTGTAGTAAGTGTAATTGTTGAAAATAAATTAGGACGAGGTGGTTACTCCACCTCATGAAATAAATTAGATTTTAATTACTTTGAGCCAGCTCATTTCTAATAATCTCTGCGCCTGCGGTTAACGCATTGAGCTTACCTCTTGCAACTGCGCGAGGTAGCGGAGCCATACCACAGTTAGTACACGGGTAGAGCTTGTCAGCATCGACAAACTGCAGTGCTTTACGTAGCGTATTTGCCACTTCCTCTGGTGTTTCTATGGTATTGGTGGCAACGTCAATGGCGCCTACCATTACTTTTTTACCGCGAATAAGTTCAAGTAGTTCCATTGGTACATGAGAGTTGTGACATTCTAATGAGATAATATCAATATTAGATTGCTGCAGTTTTGGAAATGCTTCTTCGTATTGTCGCCATTCTGAGCCTAACGTTTTTTTCCAATCTGTATTGGCTTTGATGCCATAACCATAACAAATATGCACGGCCGTTTCGCATTTAAGGCCTTCAATGGCTCTTTCTAAACACGCAATTCCCCAATCATTTACCTCATCAAAAAACACGTTAAATGCAGGCTCATCAAATTGAATGATATCAACCCCCGCAGCTTCTAGTTCTTTGGCTTCTTGATTAAGAATTTTGGCAAATTCCCAAGCGAGCTGTTCGCGGCTTTTATAATGGTCATCATAAAGTGTATCTATCATAGTCATAGGACCTGGTAGCGCCCATTTGATCGGTTGTTTGGTTTGGCTGCGTAAAAACTTAGCATCATCAACAAAAACCGGTTTTATACGACTAACAGGACCTACCACAGTAGGTACACTGGCATCATACCGGTCACGAATTCTCACCGTTTTACGGTTTTCAAAATCTACACCGTTAAGGTGCTCAATAAATGTGGTAACAAAGTGTTGGCGTGTTTGTTCGCCATCACTGACAATATCAATACCTGCGCGTTGTTGCTCTTGTAGAGAGATCCGTAATGCATCTTGTTTGCCGTTAATTAATTCATCACCTTGAAGTTTCCAAGGTGACCAAAGAGTCTCTGGCTCTGCAAGCCATGAAGGTTTAGGTAAGCTGCCTGCAGTTGAAGTCGGTAATATTGTTTTGCTAATAGATGTTTTCATAATAAATAATGCCATTTATTTGGGTTAACTTTTTAAGTTGCGATTGAATCTAACGATTTAACTCGCTATTACGCGTAATTAGCAGACCATTGCTCAAGCACTGTTTGATATGGCTTGATGAAGTGCTGCTCAGCAAATTTCCCCTGTTCATTCGCCAATTTACTGCGCTCTTCACGGTCATAAACAATTTGCGTGAGTGAATGATCTAGGTTCTTCAAATTTGGTTGATATGATTTCCCCGCAGTCGCATTGGCATTATAGATCTCTGGTCGGTAGATTTTTTGAAATGTCTCCATTGTGCTAATAGTGCTAATAAGCTCAAGATGAGTGTAATCATTTAGCAAATCACCAACAAAATAAAAGGCTAAGGGCGCTACACTATTTGGCGGCATAAAATAACGCACCTGCAAGTCCATTTTTTTGAAATATTGCTCAGTCAAAGACGGTTCATTTGGCTGATATTCAACACCTAACGCAGGGTGTTGATTTTCAGTACGATGATAGGTCTTGTTATCCGAAACACTTAGGCATATTACTGGCGGCTTTTTAAAGTGCTTTTTGTAGCTGTCAGAACTAATAAAATATTTAAATAGTTTGCCATGCAGCTCGCCAAAGTTATCAGGAATACTAAATTTAGGCTGATCTTTATTATGTTTTTGCAGTAATACGCTAAAATCATAGTCGCGCACATAGGAGGAAAAATTATTTCCTACAATGCCTTCAATGCGTTTGTTAGTGTGATGATCAACAATATTTGTTTTCAATATTTCAATCGATGGAAAGCTATTACCACTGCCAGCAATATCCATATCAACAGAGATGATTTCAAGCTCTACAGAATAACGATCCGCTTTTGGGTTATCCCACTGCGCCAAGGCATTAAAACGGTTATCGATCATTTTTAAGGCGTTGCGTAAGTTTGCTTGGCGATAACTGCCTCTGGCCAAGTTTGCAAAATTGGTAGTGATACGTGTATTAGCTGCTGGATGATAATTTTCATCGAGACAAATACTCTTAATAGTAAATGTGAAATCTTTAGTCATTGTGATCTGTATCCAATTATCTGATTTAAAACCTGCGTTTATGCTGTGCTCTTGAGCGAATTAACGTTACTGATCTCTCGGTAAGTGATGTTCACAGTTTTTGTGTTGTGCCTGATGGCTTGATTAAAACCGCTGTAAAACTGTGTTGTCTCTAAGAGTTGAGCTATTTATACGTGTATCGGTACATGAATAAAAACGGTTTAATTTCACCTAAAACATGAGCTGTATTCATCAACTAATAATATTGCACGCCATTAGCGATAAATTATCTGAAGTGGCACTTGAAAAAACAGAGTTCCAACTTGGCTATCCAAACATTTAGACTTCTAGATGGGTGGCTTGTATTTATTTCATCTAAAACATGAGGATTATTCAGGGCTTAATGTAGCCAAATATATCAATAGGCATCAGTTATATTGATATACTCGCGGCCAATATGGTGAGTGATAGCTGCTCAATAGGAAATAGAATCGCATTCATTTAGCATGAGTGCTCCCAAATTATAATAAGAGATAAACGCAATGAGTGAATTGATAATGTTGATTTTATACTGCGCCTTACTTGGCAGTGGCGTAGGTTTTTTAGCAGGGCTGCTAGGTATTGGGGGCGGACTGGTTATTGTTCCTGTGTTGAGTATTATTTTACTGCATTTTGAAATTCTACCAGCTGAGCAAGTCGTTATTGCCGCAATTGCAACGTCATTAGCATCAATATTATTTACATCAACGTCTTCCGCAATCGCACATCATAAAAATGGCAATGTTCCATGGACTCTTGCTCCTTGGGTAATGACGGGCGTTGCACTGGGGGCGCTTATCAGTGGCTTTATAGCGGCACTATTACCTGAGCAGGTTGTTCGCTTAGTGTTTGCTGTCACAGTGGTACTTATTGCGATAAAGATGTTTGTAAGTAATAAGCGTGAGCCATCGGTTGAGCGTGACATGCCCAATAAAGGTGTGTTAACCATTATGACCACTATCACCGGCGGCTTGTCTGCGATGATCGGTATTGGCGGAGGCGCGCTTTTGGTACCATTGTTAACGTTCTTCTCAGTCGATATGAAAAAAGCCATAGGGTGTGCATCCGCATGCGGCATTGTTATCGCATTATTTGGTTCAATTGGTTACATCAGCGCAGGTAGCGGCCATTTTGCACTAGAAGATGGATTTGCTGGATTTGTGTATTTACCAGCGTTATTCGGTATTATTTGCACATCCTGGTTTACCGCCCCGTTAGGCGCCAAAGCCACCCATTACTTACCAGTCTCGTTAGTCAAAAAAATCTTCGCCGCATTATTGCTAGCAACCGCTGTCAAAATGATTATGTATTAAATGAAAGGGTGCTGCAGTGATACGATTAGAGCCAATAATTAATCAAATCGGCTCTATTTGCGTAGGCTAGCTCTTTAAGCGCAGCGAACCTTAATTTCTTTGTGAATAATTCACTAAAATTTTATTGCACAAAGAGGAAAGAATGAGAAATAAATGAGGGCTTAAATCTGAGAAAGCTAAGTCGTTTTTTAAATGAAAGTACATTAGAACATTTATGAAAAGTATCCGTATAAACGCAAAAAAGCTGGCACTGCCAGCTTAATTATTAAAACATTTGTTAGCACCTAGCACCTAGCACCTAGCACCTAGCACCTAG